>CALJBF010000208.1 GCA_938027385.1 uncultured Porphyromonadaceae bacterium
TGCGTCATCGACCTCTGATCGTCCCACCGTTGACACTCACTCATTCTCCTCTCTTCATTTACTTTAAAATTTACTAACACTTTAAAATCTATCTGATTATATAAAAAGAAATCTACTCTGACACCAAATCGGGCGCCACCCCACTCCTCTCTGTCCTCAACCGATAACTCAACCTTACTTCAACACCAAACATCATGAAAAAACTTCTGCTGTTGCTGATTGCAACACTCATGTGCGTCACCGCTTACGGTGATGTCACACCTCCCGCGGGGTATTTCTATTTTTCCGCACAAGCGGCGTTCAACATAATTAAGCGGCATTTCGATGCAAGCGCAGAAATCTATGGGTTGAGCACCAATACCGAGCCAACCAATTCAAATCCTGGGAATGTCTGGACATTCTTTGTTGACCCTACTCCTGAAAGAGGGTGGATGCATGATGCATTCATTGTTCAGTATCCGATGTTTCTTAAAACGGGGAGTAACCCCTTATCGGTGAGTTTCTCAAAACTGGGAGTAAATCGGCCCCCAGCCTCCTCGATGGAACCATTTCAGGTACACCATGCAACTACTGATTCAATAGATCCCAATCCGCCAGTGATAAAAAGGGTAACACATTCAGACGCCCAATTGGCGCTGGCAGCCCGCACGTATGTGGTAATCATTAGTGGTGGCGGTGACAAGTACATGAATAAGCCCCGCTATTGGAATGACTGTTCTTTCTTATATAGGACCTTGCGACTGCGGTATGGCATACCTAAGAACAACATATATCCGTTAATGGCAGATGGTGCCAATCCTGCACCGGATACACGACTGTCAGGAAATAATTTCATTTCCCAATCATTGGACCTTGACATGGATGGAAACTCTGAAATCAGTCGGGCAGCAACAAAAGCTGACATCACAGCTGTATTCAATCAGATTGGCAAGGTTATAAAAGATGACGACCATTTATTTGTGTACGTCATTGATCACGGAGATTCCGATGACAAAATTACCCAATCGTATATAGTGTTATGGAACAACGAGAAATTATATGACTATGAACTCGCGAATATGTTGCTCCCCTTTACGATGAAATATGTCAACATCAGTGTTGTCTTGGGACAATGTTATTCGGGCGGTTTCATCGACAATCTCAGCAGACTTGGCAGTGTCGTAGCAACCGCATGTACAGGCAGTGAGCCTTCTTACGCAACAGATGATGAAAACTATGATGACTTTGTCTATCATTGGACGACAGCAATCAATCGTGCTGATCACCAAGGATTCAAGGTAGATTCTGACCCGGATGGGGATAATGTCGTTTCAATGGAAGAGGCCTTCCTATATGCTGTGTCGAATGATACCCATGCCAAAAGTAATAAGGAACACCCTCAGTATAGCGCTAAGCCAAAGTCATTAGGTGAAGACCTGGCATTTTCTAATCTGCCGACAGCCGTTGACTTGATTATACGGGATAATCCGGAGGATAAAGGACGTGTTCCCAACCGGTCAACCGACAAGAACTGGATCAGTCCTGATATTTGGGTCAGGAATGCAGACGACGGCGGTGATGTCTATGAAAACCCGTACTATTCACAAAATCACACCAAAGCATATATTTATGTGAGGGTGACCAACCGTGGCAAGAAACCGATTGTCAGCGATAAATGGCTGCACATGCACTGGGCTTTGGCCTCAAGCGGATTTACCTATAACACCTGGGTCGGCAAGCAAAAAGACAGTCAGGGCAGGTGCATAGGCGAGCACATGCCGGCGATAAAACTTCCGAAAATAGCGGCAGGTTCAAGCACGATCATCAAGATTCCCTGGACTCTTCCCGGTGAGCTGATGACAAACACCGATCCGGTATCGCACCATTTCTGCCTGTTCGCCAAAATCACCGATTCGCAGACTGACGCCAAATCAATCGATGGCACAAAGTATTATGATGTGCTGAACAGCAAGCTCCAGGCTCAGCGCAACGTGACCATTGTCGACGCCAAGAGCGCGAGCAAAGGGGTATCGGTATATGTGCGCAATCCCGAGGAGACACAGCAGACATTCTCGCTTGAGCTTGTGCCGCGCACCGGTGCCGACGAGGCTCTGTATCAGAAAGCCTCGATCGGCATGGAGATGGCACCGAAGATCAGCGCCGGATGGCAGCAGGGGGGCATGCGCGTCATGAACATGGCCGCCGTGCCCGCGATGAACGCCCGCGGTAACCGTGTGGTCAGATTCGCCTCGCCCGACAACAGGGTCGAGTCGATATCGCTCGGCGCCGAGGAATTCGACAAGGTAACCCTCCGGTTCGACTTCGACAAGTTCGCCACTGAAGACGAGACATATACCTTCGACCTTATACAGCGCGCCGAAGACGGCACAATAGTCGGCGGCGAGACATTCGTCATCAACGCACCGCGCCAGTCGGCGGAGGGCGTCGGGATTGCCACGGCGGAAAAGGCTGACGGCACAATAGAGCTTGCCGCAGTCGGCAACGCCGGGTTCGAGACCGTAAGCTGGTCAGATGGTTCGGGCAACGAAATCGGCACCGGCAATACCGTTTCCGTAACGCCCACGGCCCAGAACAGCGAGTTTACCGTCAAGGCGTACACCGCCGACGGCGAGGGCGCCAAGGCCAGCGTGTCGCTCGAACCGGCACGTGGCATCAGGTCTGTCGAGACCGACGGCCGCGATGTGGCTGTTGTGACGCTCATCAGCACCGCCGGGCGTGACAGCCGTCTGGTGGTCACTTCGGTGCTCAACAACACAGAATGCATGAGCGTACCTCTTGCCGAGGGCGCCGTGAAAGAGGAGATAGACCTTTCGGCACTGCCGCAGGGTGTCTACGCAGTCACATACATCGCAGGAGAGAATGTGATAGGAACTGTTAAATTTACGCGATAATGTGAGATTTATTCCGGCGGGTTGCGGGTTATGTCGAGAATAATCCGTAACTTGCCGGAAATTTAACATTCACACGTAAAAACAGTCCAGATTCATCGATCCAGACAGAAACATCGAAGAACGAACTAAACAATCATTAGGCAATGAAGAAATTTGTATATGCGCTTGCAGTATGCCTGGCGGCATGTCTGCCGACGGGGTGTTCTGACAACGACGACCCGGATCCCGTTCCCGAGGGGGAGAAAGTAACTTTGACCGAGGCCGGAACACTCCGCACCGTGCTCGGTGACCATCTGATGGAAATAGAGGCCATTACAATTGACGGGCCGATGGACTTTCTTGACCTGAGCGCTTTGTATGCTCCCAGCGTGGAAGGGAAACTAATGTCGATTGACCTCAGTGATGCCCGGCTCGAAGACAATACTATCCACGGGTATGTCTTTTGCCCGTACGTGAATGGCGCGGCGTCGTTGCCGAGTGTCAGGGCGACCAGACCATCGGAAGAGAAATACTCACCGACGCCTAAGTTCACGCGGTTTGTGTTCCCGAAAAATCTTGAGAAAATCGGCGCGTTTGCTTTCGGCTATACCCGTGTTGAGAAACTGGAATTTCCCGCGACCCTGCGCGAAATCGGTTCAAGTGCGTTCTATGAATGCGATAATCTGAGACAGGACAGGCTGTTCTTCCCCGAGGGACTGGAAAAAATCGGCGTCGGGGCATTCTATCATGCCACGCTGAATGATGTGGTGTTGCCCTCGACGCTGAAAGAGATCGGCGCCAAAGCGTTTGACAGTGCAATTGCCGGGAATGTGTACTCGCTTTCGCCCGAACCGCCGGTTTGCCTCTACGACAGCGCCTTTGACGGTTGCGGGAACAGCACGCTCTATGTGCCTGTCGGAGCCAAGGCGTCGTATGCCGCCGTAAAGGGGTGGAGCGGATTTGCAAAAATCGTGGAAACCAAGGATTTCCCCAAACAGCGGTGACCCTCATTTACCCTGCTTAAAGACTCCGAGGAATTTCAAAGAACCAGACGAATCAGGGAAACCAAACTGATATGGGCGGTATAGCTGTTGGTTCATTTGGTTCGCAAATAGGCTCTTTTGAGTGTCATTTTAAGGCATCAGCTGTAAACACCATTATCTCAGCGGTTTGGATGCTCTGAAAAGAACGTCAAAAAGAAGAAAAAGAAAAAATTAAACTCAATGCAGCTGCAATGTTCTAATTATCAATACCTTGCAAAGC
>CALJBF010000209.1 GCA_938027385.1 uncultured Porphyromonadaceae bacterium
TGACGAGTGGATAACCTGCGCGCCGGGGATGCACCACGCCACCTACACCAACCTGCCGCCGGGCACATACACGCTGGCCGTAAGCGCCGTCAACTCCGACGGGGTCGAGAGCAAGTCGCCTTCGACGATAAAGGTCGTCATCGCGGCCCCGTGGTGGGCCACCTGGTGGGCGCGCCTGTTCTATGCGCTCGTGATTATCCTCACCGCCGCCGGCACCATGCTCTGGTTCCACAGGCGCTCGCTCGCACGTCTGCGTCAGCGCCAGCAGGAGGCTCTGGCCAAGAAAACCGAAGAACTGAACCAGTTGAAATTCAAGTTCTTCACCAATATCAGTCATGAACTGCGCACACCGCTCACGCTGATTCTGTCGCCGGTGGAATCGATGCTGAAAGAGAATCCCCAGGACAAGACCCTGCGCAGACTCAACACCATCAAGGCCACCGCCCACCGTCTGCTATACCTGGTGAACCAGCTGCTTGACTTCAGGAAAAACGAGATGGCCGGACTGACCCTGCACCTGTCGGAGGGTGACATCGTGACGGCGATACGCAACGCATGCGATTCGTTCAGGGAACTCACCGACCGCAAGGACATAGCACTGGAGTTTGAAACGTCGTGCGACCGGGCCGACATGAGTTTCGACAATGACAAATTCACCAAAATCATGGTGAACCTGCTCTCCAACGCGGTGAAATACACCCCCGAAGGGGGCACGATCACCGTAAGGTTCTCGATGACCGGGAAAGAGGCCCGCATCTCAGTGGCCGATACCGGCAGGGGGATTTCCGATGCAGACAAACAGCATATCTTCGAGCGGTTCTACCGCGGCACAGACACGTCAGACCTCAGCACGGGCACCGGCATCGGCCTCAGTCTGGTCTATGAATACGCCAGGCTTCACGGCGGCACGGTAGAAGTAGCCGACAACCGCCCCCGGGGCGCCGTGTTCACCGTGAGACTCCCCGTGACCGAAACCGCCGTCGTTTCTGAAACCGCCGGGTTATCCGGGGGCATGGTGACAGAAACGCCGGCAGAAACAGCTGACACAGCACATCAGGCGCACGATTCTGCCGACATTATGCCGTCAGACCGCCCGAGGGTACTCTTCGTCGATGACAACCGCGACCTTATCGGTTTCCTGAAAGATGAGTTCAGCGATGAATATGCCGTATCGGTGGCATCGAATGGCGTTGAGGCGCTGCGGCTTATGGCACAGCAGAGTTTCGACCTCATAGTCACTGACCTCATGATGCCTGAAATGGACGGCATAGAGCTGGCACGGCGTCTGAAATCAGACGAGGGCACCGTGGATGTGCCCCTGATAATGCTGACCGCAAAACAGGACATGGGCTCGATGATCGAGGGACTGACACTCGGCGCCGACGACTATATCACCAAGCCGTTCAACAACGAGATTCTGGCCCTGAAGATGAAACGCCTTATCGGGCTGAAACGCAAGGGGCTCAGGCGCACGCTAATTGACCCCACCCCCAGCCGAATCGAGATAACATCGCTTGACGAACAGCTGGTGGAAAAGGCCGTGAGATATGTCGAGGAGAACATATCGCGCAGCGACCTCTCGGTCGAGGAGCTTGCCCGCGAGATGGGCATGAGCCGTGTGCATCTGTACAAGAAGATCTCAACCCTCACCGGAAAGTCGCCCATTGAGTTCATCAGGCTCCTCAGGCTGAAACGTGCCACACAGTACCTGGCCGAAAGTCAGCTCACGATTGCAGAGATCGCCTATAAACTCGGGTTCAACAATCCGAAATATTTCAGTAAATATTTCAAGGAGGAATTCGGCATCCTCCCCTCTGAATATCAGGGGAAATCAGACAACAGTTAACAAAGCGGCACCCTATTGTTAACATTCGGGGCGCCGGTGTTAACGGCTCTGCATCATCATGAAAACATCACACACGGGTTTCACCGTTTTTCGTGACTAATTTTGCAATGTGAGACAGGGTGCACGGCATACCGTCACCGACACATGGAAAATCAACCGAGAATCAGCCAATGAAACCAACAACAGGAATAGCAGTGTTATTGCTGCCGGCATTGCTCGCACAGGGTGCCGCGGCAGTGGGATATACGCCCGTCAAAGACGGGGTGACAGTCAGCACGCCCGACGGCAATGTGCGGCTGAAAGTCATAAACGACAAAATCATACGGGTGTCGGCCACGCCCGACGACAGTTTCCCGGCCGACGCGAGCCTTGTGGTTCTGCCGGTGAACGAGACACCACGCTACACGGTGACTGAATCTGACGGCAACGTCACCGTGGCCACCTCAGAGGTCAGAGCCGTCGTCTCTGAAAAGACCGGGGCCGTCACTTTCTTTGACAAGAAGGGGAAGAAGATACTACACGAGAACCAGCAGGGACGTACCTTCACCCCCATTTCCGTGGAGGGAACCGACGGCTACACCGTGCGGCAGACATTCGAGTCGCTCGACGACAGCGAGGGGCTTTACGGCCTGGGGCAGCACCAGGCCAACGAGTTCAACTACAAGGGGAAGAACGAAGAGCTTTTCCAGTACAACACCAAGGTGTCGGTACCGTTCATTGTCTCGACCGGCAACTACGGCCTGCTGTGGGACAGCTATTCACTCTGCCGCTGGGGGCGCCCCGACGACTACAAGCAGCTTGGCGATGTTTTCAGGCTGTATGACAAAAACGGCAAACCGGGAGCGCTGACCGGAACATATCTCGCCGCCGACGGCACAGAGCTTGTGCGCGACGAGCCCCTGATCTATTTCGAGCATCTTATCCGTGGCGATTTGAGCCATGTGATAAATCTTCCACAAGACTTCAGTTTCTGGAACTCGCACGTCACCTTCGAGGGCGAGATCGAGGCTGAGGAATCCGGTGTGTTCGAATTCATACTCTACTATTCAGGTTATCAAACGATATATATAGGTAATAAAAAGATTGTTGACACACGCTGGCGCACTGCCTGGAACCCCAACAGCTACAAGTTCTCGGTGAATTTCACGAAAGGGGAGAAGGTTCCCGTGAAAATCGAATGGGAACCCAACGGCAGTGTGGCCTACTGTGGTTTGCGCGTCTATGCTCCCGCCGACCCCGGCACGAAAAAACAGATGTCGTGGTGGGGCGAGATGCAGGACATGATCGACTACTATTTCATCTACGGCGACGACATGGACGACGTCATATCCGGCTACCGCACCCTCACCGGCAAGTCGCCCATCATGCCAAAATGGGCCATGGGCTACTGGCAGAGCCGCGAGAAATACAACACCCGCGACGAGGTGCTTTCTACCGTGTCCGAGTTCCGCCGCCGCGGCATACCCCTCGACAATATCGTCATCGACTGGCTCCACTGGCCTGAAAACGCCTGGGGCAGCCACGAGTTCGACCCCGTGCGGTTCCCTCAGCCCAAAGAGATGGTTGACTCGATTCACGACATGAACGCCCACGTGATGGTGTCGGTATGGCCGAAATTCTATGCCACAACCGAGCATTTCAAGGAATTTGACCGTAACGGATGGATGTATCAGGGCGCCATCCGCGACAGCATCAGGGACTG
>CALJBF010000210.1 GCA_938027385.1 uncultured Porphyromonadaceae bacterium
GCCCGCGAACGCAAGGAGTCACGCGGCCTCCACTATACCCTCGATTACCCGCCCGCCAAAAACTGACCGGCGCTATCGGTTCAGTTATCGGCTCAGCTGAGCGGATAACCAGACCGGCCCCCCATGGTGCTTGGCCCCGGCATGGTGCCCGGCCTGTCGTTTTCACGCAGGTTTCGCCCCGCCGGTTTTCGCCCCGGCCGGTTTTCCCCTGCAGTGCCCCGCGAGGTCCCACCCTGCAGTGCCCAGGCAGGGCGGTCTGTTCCCGCTCCCGCGTTTCAGCGCGGCTATAACCCGCTAAAAAAGTTTTATTATGGAAAAGATATCACCCGGAAAATATGTTGAACTCGGCTACGACCTCTATGCTGTCGAGGCCGACGGTAAGGAAAAACTCGTGCACCAGACCGATGCCAAAGACCCCGAAAAACTGGTGTTCGGCGTGACGCGCGGCGTCATCGTGCCGCTCGAAAAGGCTATCGACGGCCTTTCCGCCGGCGATGCCTTCAATGTCAGTGCCACCGCCGACGAGGCTTTCGGCCCCTACGATCCCGAGCAGGTGGTTACCCTCGACAAAGAGATATTCCTGGTCGATGACAAGTTTGACGACGAAGTCATCAAGCCCGGTGCCCTGGTGCCGATGATGACCGCCGACGGGTTCCGCATCAACGGCCTGGTGAAAGAGGTCACCGACACTCATGTGAAAATGGACTTCAACCACCCGCTGGCCGGCAAGAACGTGCGTTTTGACGGCAAGGTGCTTGCCGTGCGCGATGCCACCGAGGCCGAACTGCGTCCACAGGGCGGTTGCGGCTGCGGCGAGGGCTGCGGTTGTGACGGCGACGGTGCCCACGACGGTTGCGGCTGTGGCGAAGGCTGCGGCTGCCATTGAACTCTTCTGACCAATGACAATTGAAACCTTGAATGGCGGGTTCCTCGGCGGGGCCCGCCAAAAGGCGTTGAAGGCACTTGTGGCCAAAGCGGCGAAAAAGCCGGGCCATGAGGTAACTGCCTGCGGCCTGGCGGGGTCGGCGGTGTCGATGATGCTTTCGGGCATAGGACGCCAGGCCGATGCCCCGCTGGTCGTGGTGGGCGAGTCGCTTGACGATGCCGGCTACATATATCAGGATCTCTGCCGCCTGCTTGGCGACGGGGCGGTGATGTTTTTTCCTTCTGGCTACAAGCGCGACATCCGCTACGGCCAGGTCGACCCCCCGTCGCAGGTTCTGCGCACCGAAACGCTCGGCCACTGGAACGACGATGCGGCCCTGCGCGCCGTCGTCACCTATCCCGAGGCGCTGGCCGAACGTGTGGCCTCGAATGCCGAGGTGAAGGAGCATACACTTGCCATTGCCGAGGGGGGTACGCTCAATATCGGCGAGACGCGCCGCTGGCTGGTCGACCATGATTTCAAGGAGGTCGACTATGTTTATGAGCCGGGACATTTCGCCGTGCGCGGTTCGATTGTCGACATTTTCGGTTACTCGAACGAGCTCCCTTACCGCATCGACCTTTTCGGCGACGAGGTTGAGTCGATCCGTTCTTTCAACATCGAGACCCAGCTTTCCGAGCAGAAACACCCGTCGGTGGCGATTGCGGCCAATATGTCGGGCGCCCATGACGCGAAGGGTATTTCAGCGCTACAATATATAAAGGAGGGTTCGCTCATCGCGTCACGCGATTTCGACTGGCTTGCGGCCAGGGTGAAGGAGATCGCCACGCAGAAGTTCTCCGAGTCGGCGGCATACGCCGATGCCGATACCTCGGCCATGGAGGCTCTGATCGACCCCGATACTTTCGCCTCCGACCTGCGCCGGTTCCCGTTGCTGAGGTTCACCGCCGGCGCCCCGGCATCGTCGGCCGGTTCGGCCACACTCGATTTCAATACCGCACCGCAGGGGCTGTATCATAAGAATTTCGACCTTATCGCCGGTTCGTTCAAGGATTTGCTCGGAAAAGGCTACACCATAAACATACTCTCCGATTCCGAGAAACAGGCAAAGCGACTTGAGGCCATCTTCGCCGAACGCGGCGACGATATCCCCTTCACTTTCGTGCAGGGCACACTGCACGAGGGGTTTGTTGACAACGCGCTGAAGACCTGCGTATTCACCGACCATCAGATTTTCGACCGATTCCACAAGTACACCCTGCGGAGCGACCGCGCCCGCTCGGGCAAGCTCGCCCTCTCGCTCAAGGAGCTGCAGGCCATCGAGCCGGGCGACTACATCGTGCACGCCGACCACGGCGTGGGGCGTTTCGGCGGGTTGCTGCGCACACAGGTAAACGGCACCACCCAGGAGATGATAAAGCTCATTTACAAGAACAATGACTTTATCTTCGTCTCGATACACGCCCTGCACAAGCTTGCCAAGTACCGCGGCAAGGAGGGGGTAGAGCCGACCATCAACAAGCTCGGCTCGGGCGCCTGGAACCGCCTGAAAGAGAAAACCAAGTCGCGTCTGAAGGATATTGCCCGCGACCTTATAGCGCTCTATGCCAAGCGCCGCGACGAGCAGGGATTTCAGTTCGCCCCCGACTCGTATCTGCAGCATGAGCTTGAGGCGTCGTTCATCTACGAGGATACCCCCGACCAGCTCGCCGCCACCCAGGCTGTGAAGGCCGACATGGAATCCTCGCGCCCGATGGACCGACTGATCTGCGGCGACGTGGGTTTCGGCAAGACCGAGGTAGCCATCCGCGCCGCATTCAAGGCCGCCACCGACTCGAAACAGGTGGCCGTGCTCGTGCCCACGACCGTGCTCGCTTATCAGCACTACCAGACATTCTCCGAGCGTCTGAAAGGATTTCCGGTCCGCGTGGACTATCTGTCGCGCGCCCGTACCACGAAACAGGCCAAGGCGATACTCGCCGACCTCGCCGCCGGTAAGATCGACATACTCATCGGCACCCACCGTCTTGTAGGCAAGGATGTGAAGTTCAAGGACCTGGGTCTGCTCATAATTGACGAGGAGCAGAAATTCGGTGTCGCCGTAAAGGAGAAACTCAAGCAGATGAAGGCATCGGTCGACACCCTCACCATGTCGGCCACCCCTATACCGCGCACCCTGCAGTTCTCGCTGATGGGCGCACGCGACCTGAGCAACATCAACACGCCGCCCCCCAACCGCTACCCGGTGCTGACGTCGGTAAACACCCTCACCGACGATGTGCTGGCCGAGGCCCTGAACTTCGAGATGGCGCGAAACGGTCAGGTGTTCATCGTCAACAACCGCATCGAGGGTCTGCACCGCCTTGAAGAGATGATAAAGCGCGTGGTGCCCGACGCCCGCACACTCGTGGCGCACGGGCAGATGCCCCCCGCCGAGCTTGAACAGGCCATCATCGACTTCGCAAACCACGATTATGATGTACTGCTGGCAACGACCATCATAGAGTCGGGCATCGACATGCCCAACGTCAACACCATTATAGTCAACAACGCCCACTGTTTCGGCCTGTCGGAGCTGCATCAGCTGCGAGGGCGCGTGGGGCGTTCGTCGCGCAAGGCGTTCTGCTATCTCATGGTGCCTCCGGGCGACCCGCTGTCGCCCGTGGCGCGGCGCCGTCTGCAGGCCATCGAATCGTTCGCCGACCTGGGTTCCGGCATACACATCGCCATGCAGGACCTCGACATCCGCGGTGCCGGAAACCTCCTTGGCGCCGAGCAGTCGGGTTTCATCGCCGACCTGGGATACGAGACCTACCAGCGCATACTCCGCGAGGCTGTGACCGAGCTGAAAGCCGAGGAATTCGGCGCCGTGCACACCGGTGACGAAAATCTCTCGCCTGACGACGCCGAGGATTTCGTGGCCGACTGCACCATCGAGTCTGACCTGGAACTGCTGTTGCCGGCCACCTATGTGCCGCAGGAGTCGGAGCGCATCTCGCTTTACCGCGAGCTCGACTCAATGGAACGTGAGCTTGACATACGCGAGTTCTGCGACCGTCTGCTTGACCGTTTCGGCCCCATCCCCCCCGAGACGAAAGAGCTTGTCAGGGTGCCGCGTCTGCGCCGTCTGGCCCGCGGCCTCGGCATAGAGACAGTGGCGCTGAAGGGGGGCGTGATGTACCTCTATTTCGTCGACGACTCCAACAAGGCCTATTACCAGTCGCCGGCTTTCGGACGCCTCATCACCTACCTCCAGCAGAACCCGCGCCGTGTGCGCATCCGCGAGAATGAACGCACCGGGCGCCGCTCGTTTGCCGTCTCTGACGTCCCCACCGTCGAGACGGCCGTCTCCATCCTCGACAGCATCCACACCCTCCCCGCCTCCTGATTCCATCAGCATGCAAAATATTCGCTCCCATACGTTTTTAGGTTTGAGAAATTATTGTTATATTTGCAGACTGAATAAAACCGCAAATGTGTGTTTTGCGTTAGATTAGCAGAATCTTAGCCCATTAGCACTATGACGAATTACGACAGCAGGAAACTCACGGAGTTGATTCTGTATATACTTGGCAAGACTGGTGGCGTTGACTTCTACCATGCTTTCAAGATACTGTATTTCGCCGAGATGAAACATCTTGCGAAATGGGGCAGTGGGATTGTGCCTGATGAATTCTGTGCGTTGAAATATGGCCCGGTACCCACCAGGCTGTATGACGCGGTTAAGGAACTGAATCATCCACGGATGACCCTTTCAGAGGAACTGGCAGAGGCGGTTCGGTTTGCCGGAGAGGATGCACCGAATATTCTTCTTCCTAACCGCGAGGCGAATATGAGATATCTTTCCCGGTCAGAGACAGAAGTCCTCGATCAGTCAATAGATGAGAATAAATCTTTGACTTTCGGCCAGCTTATGAGAAAGTCACATGATGAGGCGTGGGAGGAGGCCAGCCGCCGTGCCAATGGGACAAAAGTGATTTCACCGGTTTCCATGGCAAAGGTTCTTGGTGCCGATGAAGCAATGCTTGAATATATCAATGAGCAGATGCAAATTGAATCAGCTTTGAAATGATGAAGATTTCGGATGCTCTCAATGGTGAAGACCTGTCTCGGCTGGCGTCACGGACTGTCAATGTCGGGGATGTCTATGAGATAACCATGACAGAGGCTAATGGAATCAGGCCAAAAGATGGTTATTCTTCAAGAGATAAGTTTTTTATTGTCCTTGGTTTCGACTCGGAAGGAGTGGCATATGGAGGGGTGATTATCAACTCCCGGATAAACAGGAATCTTCCGGCGCACCTCAGGATATATCACATGCCTATAAAGCAGTCGAAATACTCGTTTCTAAGCTATGATTCCTTTGTGGATTGCGTGAGACTGAAAGTTGCTTATCCCCAGAAATTCAATGAATGGAATTACATGGGTCGAATTGATGAATATGATGTTGAACTGATTACAGGCACTGTCAGGGAAAGTCCTGCTGAAAGCGAGGAACGTCTCAAGCAATTCGGGCTATAACTAACAGCTCGGACAGTTTCTAAAGAAATGATGAAAAATTGATCATTCTGTTTGTTTCTGACAAACATATTGAGCCGTATGCCCGTTCGGTGGCAAAATGATTTGCGGGGATGAGATTTTTACGCTAAATTTGCACCGTCGCAGGCCGTGTGGGGATTCTCCCTCCCGCCGGCGTGGATGGCCGAATGGTGGAATGGTAGACACGAGGGACTTAAAATCCCTTGGCCATTAGGCTGTGTGGGTTCGAGTCCCACTTCGGCTACCCTTTTACGGAAAACCGTGGCAAGCTCCTGTGGCTTGCCGCGGTTTTATATTTTTTTAACATGATATTCAGGGGTTAAATCTGTGGCTGCGGGGTGAAATACGCGGAAAATCACTAATTTTGGGCAGATGAGAATGTTGGCGCCGCAAACCGTGACATGCGCGGTGCCTGTGACAGACGCTTGTCTCCAATATTTACGATTAAATCTACATATCATGGCTTTTATCGATTGTGTGCAATGGTCACCGCAAGGCAACCAGACAGTCTACGCATATAAATTCCCTCAGGATAATCTTTCGACCCGTACCCAGCTCATTGTGAACGAGTCGCAGGTGGCTCTGCTGTTTTCGAAAGGGCAGCTGATGGGTAAGTTCGGCCCCGGCAAGCACACCCTCGATACCGAGAACCTGCCGATACTGCGGTCGCTCTACGGCTTTCCGTTCGGCGGCAAGAATCCGTTCATGGCGCAGGTATGGTTCGTGAACCTTATCGAGACTTTCAGCATCCCCTGGTCCGTGGGCCAGCTGCCGATACACGACCCTGACTATCAAACGATGCTCAACCTGTTCGTGTCGGGGCAGTATGGCCTGAAGATTGTCGAGCCCGAGAAGTTCCTGATACGTCTGGTGGGAACCCGCGACATCTTTACCCAGGATGACATGACACAGCAGTTCGCCGGTGAGTTCTCGACAAAGGTGAAGTCGGCTGTAGTGCAGTTCATGTTGCAGAACAAGCTGGGCTACAAGCAGATTTCGGCATTCCTCGACCCGCTGTCGCAGGCTCTGCGTCAGCAGATGGCCGGTTTCTGGGAGGAGATGGGGCTGACGATGCCGAAATTCTATGTGTCGGCGGTCGACATCGACACCTCGACACCCGAAGGGCGGCGCCAGAAAGAGGCTATCGCCACACAGAGCTCCATGCAGATTACCGGCCACAGCTGGCAGCAGGAGCAGATGCTCAATACCGTAAACAACACCATCGACCAGATGACCGGCGTCGCCGCCAGCATGGGTGGCGGCACGGGCGGTCTGCTCGGCGGTCTCATGGCTATGAACATGATGGGCAACATGGGTGCCGGTGGCGGAGTGGTCTCGGCCCTGGGGCAGACCATGTCGCAGATGCCGGGCCAGCCCGGCGGCTCTGTCGGAAACATGGGTGCTGCCGCCGCTGTGGGCGCAATGGGTGGCGGGGCGCGCATGGTTTACTGCTCGGCGTGCGCCCGCAAGTTCCCCTCGAATATGGAATACTGCCCCAACTGCGGAAACAAATACCGTCCGTGCCCTAACTGCGGCACCGACAACCCCGAGAACGCGCGCCGCTGTGTGAGCTGCGGCACGCCGCTGGCCGGAGGGCCGAAGAAATGCGCGCATTGTCACACGGTGATTCCCCAGGGGTGTCAGTTCTGCCCCTCGTGCGGCACGCCGGTGATGGTCGAAGACAATCTTTGCTCGCGTTGCGGCACCGTGCTCGCCCCCGGGGTGAAATTCTGTCCGCGCTGCGGCAACAAACGCGGCTCATGAAGACCATGACTCAATTCCTTGAACCAGTTTACTTAAGCAATGAATACAAGAGTTCTGAGCATACTGCTGGCTATACTGGGCCAGGTTCTCATAATAGGGTTCGCCCTGGCTTTTTTTGACGATTTCCTCCCGGCCGACGTGCTGTGGCTCGATATCGCCGTGACCTCTGTGGCCTACTGGCTCTGGGCCGCGAACCTGATAGCCCAGCCGCGGCTTGACGATCAGTCGCAGAAACAGATGGGTGGCCTCGGGGTGCGCCTGTGGTCGTCGACAGCCTATTCCGTTATCGCCCTCGGATTCATGATAGTGTGCATGTTCATGCAGTCTGACGGCTCCGCGCCGGCGTTCAAATGGCAGCTGATATTCCAGGTGGCCATGCTCTTCCTGCTTGCCGTGGGGCTGCTATTCTCGGCGAAGTCAGTCGAGAAGACCGCCGCCGTCTATACCCGCGAGCATCAGAGCGTAACGGAGAAGACCAACCTGCGCATCGCACTTATAAATCTTGCCGACAATGCCGCAGATAATCCGCAGATACCCCGCGCCATCGTTGACCGTCTGCGCCGCGTGGCCGACGATGCACGCTATCTTTCGCCGTCGTCATCTCCGGCTCCGCTGGCGGCTGACGACCGCTTGCGTGCCGACGCCCAGGACCTGTCGCTTGCCTTGCGCGACTACGCCATGAACTCGCCGCAGATAGCGCACCTGACCGAGCGCCTTGAACGCGACATGCAGCGCCGCAAACAGATCTGATTCTCTCCCCCATCCACTAAACCTATCAAATCTCTTGACTCTCTAAACTCTCTCAACTTTCTAAACCGATAATTCATCTCCACAACTCACCCTTTAAAACAATACCATGAACGGAAAAATTTTCCCCGATTCCGCAAATGTGTTGCAGGATCAGGCAAAAATCCTTTTCAACTACTACCGGCAGGCCGCCGAGCGCGTAGTCTCTGAAGAGGAGCGCATCGAGGGGCAAATCGCCTCTCTGCAGGGCCAGATGGCTCAGATCGACAGTGACATATCCTCGCACTGGTGGCTGATGCTCCTGCTCTACTTCCCTTATCTGATCTACAAGAACAACAAGCTGAAAGAGAAGGCCGCGCTCGAAGAGCGGGTCGCTGAGTTCCGGCGCCAGTATCAGGCAATCTTCCGCGATTACCGCGTGACACGCCTGGGTGTGGCATACGTCCCCGTGGCCGAACAGGTCAAGTACCAGGACAAAAGCTTTATCGTCGACTTCACCGGCTCGGTGCCCGAATCAGATATATCCATGTCGGTGTCGCGCCGCAACGATCTGCTCGTGCAGACCATCCAGACGCTCGAGAACCTGGCTAAGGAGGCTCCGGTGGTGGAGACTTCGGAAGATGCCGAAACCGTCGAGACTGACGAATACTCGCTCTCGATACAGCAGATTACCGAGAATGACTATCTCGGCGCGCTTGAGCGCTCGCTGCGCACCGTGGCGTTTTGCATGGATGACCTCGACACTACTTCGGTATCTCTCCCCGTGGTGCTCGACAACAGTCCGTTCCTCCCGCAGCTCGACACTTTCGCCACCGACGAGGTTCCTGCCGGCGCCCCCGTTGTCGAGGTGTTCGACAAGCAGGCATACGAGCCCGGCATAGAGAAATTCCGCGAAATCAACCAGCTGAAGTCGTCGCTATCTACCGAGACCACGCAGTTCGAGGATGTTCTGCGCGGCCTGATGGCCAACATCGCCCAGTCGGTGCAGGCACTTTCGGCAGTCAAGGTTGCGTCGGTCGACAAGGTGGTTCTCGACTCCAACCGCATACTGTATCAGATTCTCAAGTCACCCTACAACCACTATTCGCCGGTGCTCGAGTGCGAGGAGATCGACCGTATCCGTCACGAGCGTTTCGACTACAAAGACAACGTGCAGGGCTACGAGCCGTTCCAGCTCAGGCAGTCGTCGCGTGTGCGTTTCAATCCCATCTCCGGCACCTGGGTGGCCGAGGATGGCTCGCAGACACCCACCCCCTTCGGCGTGCACCAGCTCTATGAGGAGATTGTGGCGCCGATGGTGCAGAACCTCATGCAGGAGAACCGCGTGGAGCGCCTGAAGATCTACAACAACATCAAGGACCAGAAACTCTCGTACCTGAACAAGTGGCACCAGGATACCGATGCCTTCTACCGCGCCAACCGCGCCGAGTCGGCCGATGTGATCAACCTCATGCAGGAGAGTCTGCGCGAGTATGTGGCCGCCTACAATACGCTCCTCTCGCTCAAGCGCACCGAGGATTCCATGGCCCAGTCAGAGAATCTCGATTCGACCGTCGTCGAGACGGTCGACAACACCGAGGAGACTCTGGCAGCCTTCCAGATGCAGGGGGAGGAGTTCCAGAAGTGTCAGAACGAGTTCGAGGAGTATATGGAGCGCCTCAAGGAGGACATCGACCTCAAGGCCGAGCGTTTCGGCTATGTGGAGTATTACGACGCCAAACTGCGCGACGGCTACTCGAACCAGGTGGCAGTGGCCGCTTCTGAGGTGCATGACCTCGACGAGCGCCGCAAGGCTCTGGCCACGGTGAACCCCAAGCTTGCCAAGGATTCGGAACTTCCGCCCGAGCCGCGCGTGAGCGACATCACCTTCGAGCATTTCGCCATGAACCTGCCGGCCATGGCCCGCGAGGCCCTCGAGAACCTGACGCCGGCCACCGCCCCCACCGTGCCGTCGGACGGTTCCGACGGGTCAGACATGTCTGACAAGTCCGACTCTCCTGAAAGCACTGAAACCGCCTGAAACAATCACTAAAGCCAGTAAACAATGTCACACCATTTTGATTGCGTTGTAGATACCTCGCAGATGGCCGACAAGGTCAAGGAGGTGGGCCACCACGTAGCCGGCACTACTGCCGCGGTGGTAGCCATGGAGGCTGCGGTGATCAAAGCCGAAGACAAGGCCGCGCGCCATGTCTGCAAGAAACTCAACGACGGTTTCTACAGCCTCATACGTTCACAGATTTCACAGAAGACTGCCGCGCTGCAGAGCCAGGTCGACTCGCACCTGATGAAACTCAATCAGCAGCGCAAGCAGATCATGGCCATACGTCGCCGCATGGAGCGCGACTACAACATGATTTCAGCGCGGTACAGCAAAGTGTTCACCACGCTCAACCGCTCGTTGCGCCAGCGCGTCACCGAGCTTGACCGCCCGGTGCTTAACCTGGCGTCGACCGAGGCCGACAAGGTGCTCAACCGTTCGGCACAGATGACCGCCGCGGTGCCCGTCGGGCAGGAAGAGAGCGTGAAGGTCGCACAGGTGCTTACGGCCTCGAACGTCAAGCACTCGGCCGCCCGCGCCCTTGAGGCCGTGGAGCGGTTCATCGCCGGGTCGAACCGTCTGCGCGACGTCACCGAGCGCATACTCCTGCGCCGCCGTGCCACACGCGACGATGCGCCGATGATGGTGCCCGTCGTGATCATGGACTCTAATTTCGACGCCTCGGGTTCGGTACAGTCTAATGTGGTGGTGTCGGCAATCGGCATAAGCCAGACCAGCCGCCGCCACATGCAGGACCGCGTGGCCGACCGTGTGCGCGAGGGCGTCTTCACCTGGCGAAACGAGCCACCCGCTCCGGAACTTGTGAACCAGGTGCGCCAGCTTGTGGCCGCCTCGGGGCTCGACCCGCGCCGCCAGCAGACCATACTGCGCATGTTCGAGTCGCATACGTTCGAGACGTTCTAACCTTTAATGCACTGAGGAATCATGAGTTATACAAGGACATTCCGCAAGACGATTACGGTGCATTACAGCGGTTCGGTCTCGTACCCGGCATCGCAGAACGGCGGCACACAGTATTATTCGGGCAGCACGTCTGAGGATGTGGTGTTCGAGGTCACTGTCGACACCGATCCGTTCGACGACCAGGTCGACAATGTAAAGCGCGGAGTCGACGTGCTCACCGGGGCTGTAGTGGCCACCGAGGCGGCGCAGGTGAAGAATATCCACGAGAATTCAAAGAAGGTGGGCGACACTGTCATCGCCGGTTTCTTCAAGACCGTGAAGTCTGACATCTCGCAGCAGATCGCCGAACTCTCAAGCAAGACCGACGCCCTGGCCGTGCACCTTACCGAGATGATGAACCGCCTGCGCTCGAAACAGGCGCAGATGACCGCCGACTACCAGCGCATATCGTCGCGCTACGCCAAGATATTCACCGAGCTCGATACCGAACTCGACAACCGCATCCACGCCATCGACGAGCCGATTTTCCGCACCATCGACAAGACCGAGTCAGTAGGTCAGCGCGGCCAGGGCGGTACGCAGGTGGCCGAGACATCGGTCAGCGCCGCCGAGACATCGCGGGCGCACGCCATCGTGACCTCCACGCTTGCCAAGAAACGCGCCCTTGAGGCCCTGCAGGTTTCGCACCGCTATCTGCTCGAACAGCACCGGGTCGACTCACTGCTGAGCCAGGTGCTACGCCGAGGCGGCGAAAGCCGTACCATCTCCACTCCCTATGTGATGATGGAGGTGGCCACCGGCCCCGGCACCACCGTGCCGTCAGTCGTGGCGTCGCCGCTATTGGGCAACACTCCCTCCGCGGAGCTGGGCGAGCGGCTCGGCAACCGTGACTGGCAGCAGCGCGTCGGCGAGGCCGATGCCCGCGCCATCGAGACATATTACTGGCAGGAAGTGGGCCGCGAGCTTACACGCGCCGCCGATCCGCACGCGCGCCGTGTGGCCGAGCTTGCATCGCGCATGTTCGACCTCTCGTCGACCCGTACGGTCGACTGACGGGCCGCCACACTCCAGCCCTCTCTCCATACCTAACATATAGAACAAAACAGAAATGAAAGATAAAAAGGAACTTACCGAGGTCAGGTTTGACGCCACCGACCTCATGCTCCGCGACAATCTGGTGCACGGCGCCATACTGCCGCAGAAAATAGCCGAACTAACCCGCAACATCATCTTCGAGAGCAATGTGCTCGTCGAAGGTGCCGTATATGCCCACCGCATCGAGGTGCGGCAGGGCGATGTGGAGGTGCGCGGCGCCGTCTTCGCACAGTCGGAACTCTACGTGGCAGGCGACTGCACGGGGCCCGTGAGGTTCGACAAGGCTGTGGCATCGGCAAACTCCGTGGTGTCGCGTGCCGCAGGGTGCGAGCTGTCGTTCTTCTCAGATGTCAACGCCAAGTCGGTGACACTGCGCAACGCATACGTCGCCGGGTCGATCTATGCCGACGACGTGACTCTTGAGAACTGCGTGGTCATCGGCGGTGTGTTCGCCACCCAGGATGCCGTAATCTCCAACTCAATTGTCGGAACCTTCAACTCGCCGCGTGTCAAGATCGAGGGTATCGTGCAGCTCCTGCTCCCCAGCGCGTTCTCCATCGAGCCGATTGAGGCCGCCCCGGGCGCCCGGCTCTACAACCTGGCGCTGGCCGACCTGGGCGCCATGTTCCGGGGTGCGGAACAGGATGCCACCTCGGGCCGCATACCCATGGACTTACGCACCGACGAGGTGCGCTCGAACCTCTCTGACGAGAACATGCAGCGCTCGGTGCGCTCATATACCGTGGTCGGCAAGGTGCTGGCCGCCGACCTGATCGACACCGACCGTTTCCAGAATCATTTCCTGCTCACGGCCGCAGCTCTGGGGCCGCAGCTGCTCAAGACCTACGATCTCGGCCCCGACGCGAAACTTGACCGCAACACCCTCCGCAACTTCTTCTTCGACCTCATGTCGGGCAAGACCGAACCCCGCGAGATTGACGCTAAATTCTCGCTCTCCGACATCGTAAACCGCTGATTCCCCTCTCCGGAAACACATAAGAGGCTGTCTAACAAGTTTGGGCAGTCTCTTTTTATAGTTAAAGGCTAAAAAA
>CALJBF010000211.1 GCA_938027385.1 uncultured Porphyromonadaceae bacterium
GACTCAGGTGCCTCCCGACCTTAAAACCCAAGACTATGAATGTGACTGACAGATTTCTAAGATATGTCAAGTTCGACACCCAGAGCGACGAGCAGACCAATCTCTGGCCCTCGACGCCGGGGCAGATGAAGTTCGCACAGGCGCTCGAGAAGGAGCTGCATGCCATGGGGCTCGACGAGATCTCGCTTGATGAAAACGGCTACCTGATGGCCACCCTCCCCGCCAACACCGACGCACAGGTGCCCGTGGTGGGGTTCATCGCCCATCTCGACACATCGCCCGACATGTCAGGCCACAACGTAAAGCCCCGCATCGTCGAGAAATATGACGGCTCTACCATCACCCTCAATGCCGACAAGGGGATTTTCCTCTCGCCCGACGAGTTCCCCGAACTGCTCGACTATGTGGGTCAGGACCTTATCGTAACCGACGGCACCACCCTGCTCGGCGCCGACGACAAGGCCGGCATCGCCGAGATCATCTCGGCCGTGGCCTATCTGCAGGCACACCCCGAAATCAAGCACGGCAAGATCCGCATCGCCTTCAACCCCGACGAGGAGATCGGCCAGGGCGCCCACAAGTTCGACGTGGCACGTTTCGGCGCCGACTGGGCATAGACAATGGATGTCGGCGCCATCGGCGAGCTGGAGTTCGAAAACTTCAACGCCGCATCGGCCAAGGTCACATTCACCGGCCGCAACGTACACCCGGGCTCGGCAAAGCACAAGATGATCAACTCAATCCGCATCGCCAACCAGTTCATACTGATGTTGCCGCGCTGGGAGACCCCCGAGCATACCGAGGGGTACGAGGGTTTCTATCATCTCGTGGGCATCGAGGGGTCGGTTGAGAAGACCTCCATCACCTACATCATCCGCGACCATGACCGCGACCGTTTCGAACGCCGCAAGCTCGAGATGGAGCACTTGATGCGCAAGACCAACAACGAGTTCCCCGGCTGCTGCACACTTGAGCTGAAAGACCAGTATTACAACATGCGCGAGAAGATCGAGCCGGTGATGCACATCATCGAGACCGCCGAGAAAGCCATGCGCCTGGCCGGGGTGACGCCCAAGGTACAGCCCATCCGTGGCGGCACAGACGGCGCCCAGCTGTCGTTCAAGGGTCTCCCCTGCCCCAACATATTTGCCGGCGGCCTGAATTTCCATGGCCGCTACGAGTTCGTGCCCATCCCCTCTATGGAGAAGGCCCGCGACGTCATCATCGAAATCGCAAAGCTTGTTGCCGAGGGCAAGTAACCCGCAGCACACACCCGCAACACACCGCGCCCCCGTCGGGGGGCGCGGTGAAGTTTTAGCCACCGGCCACAATAAAAGGCTTTATTTGCCACAAAAGGGTCTTTAAGGTCTTTAAGGTCTTTAGAGTCCTTAGCGCCCCTAAAGGCCCTAAAGACCCTAATGACCCTAAAGACCTTAAAGACCTTAAAGACCCTACCCGCTACCTGAGCCGCCCATTAAATTTCCGCGCTTGAAGAAACTGTTTGTCATAACCGGCCCCACAGCCTCGGGCAAGACGCGCCTGGCCATCGATCTGGCCCGGCACCTGCAGTGCGACATCATTTCGGCCGATTCGCGCCAGATTTATCGCGACATCCCCATCACCACCGCCGCCCCGACTGCCGACGAGCTTGCCGCCGCACGGCACCACCTTGTGGGGTTCCTGCCGCTTGACGCCTATTACAGCGCGGCCCGTTTTGAAGAGGATGTCATGTCACTGCTCGACCGGCTGTTCGCCCGCAACGACCATGCAATCCTTGCGGGCGGCTCGATGATGTACATCGACGCCGTGTGCCGCGGCATCGACCTGCTCCCCACAATCTCCCCCGAGATACGCACACGCTGCATGGGAATCTATCAGACCGGCGGACTCGACGATATTACCGCGCGCCTGGCCCGGCTTGACCCCGAATACCTCGCCACCGCCGACACCCGCAACCCGCGCCGCATGGTACACGCCCTTGAGATATGTCTTGAGGCCGGCGTCCCCTACTCGTCATTGCGCACGGGGCGCGCCAAAGAGCGCCCATTCGAGATCGAGCGCTATGCCATCGTGCCCGAGCGCCAGCAGATGTTCGACCGCATAAACCGCCGCGTCGTGGCCATGGTCGAGAACGGCATGGTCGACGAGGCACGGCGCGTTTACCCCCTGCGTCACCTCAACTCGCTCAACACCGTAGGGTTCAAGGAGATGTTCGCCCATTTCGACGGCCTCTGGGACCTCGACACCGCCATAGCCCGCATACAAAAAAACACCCGCGTCTACGCCAAGAAACAGCTCTCCTGGCTCAACCGCTCCACCGGCTACACCATCCTGCCGCCTGACGCCACGGCCGCTCACTGCATCAGCGGGGGCTGAGGGTCTTCTGCAGAGGCATCCGAAACTGCCGGGGCGGTCTTGATGCCGTGACGCAGCCAGGCGCCGCTGAAGAGACGCCAAAGGAAGATGGCGCCGCGGAAACAAAGCTCGATGCACATGGCCAGCCACACGCCGGCAAGTCCCATCGAGCCGGCAAGCAGAGCCGCGATGGGGATGCGCACCAGCCATATCGAGCCGAAGTTCATAACGGCAGGCACCAGCGTGTCGCCCACACCCACCATGACGCCATACGACACTATGGCGGCCGCAAACATCGGCTCGGCCCACGCCTCGATGCGCAACGCCTCGGCGCCGAGCTGCCGGATTTCGGCCACCGGCGAGAGCACGCCCATCAGTTCGGGCGCCAGGAAAAACAGCACGCCCCCCATCAGCGTCATTATCGTCATGCCCATCCCCACGGTTATGTAGCCGAAACTGCGCGCCAGTTTCTTGCGGCCTGCGCCGTAGCTCTGCCCCACGAGCGTGGTGGCGGCGTCGGCGATGCCGTATCCCGGCATGTAGCAGAGGCTTTCGGCAGTCACGGCAAAGGCATTCGCGGCTATGGCGAAGTCGCCCAACGGCGCCACAATCACCGTGACCATAATCTGCGCGCCGCATATCACGGCATGCTCCAGGGTCATCGGAGCCGAGATTTTAAGGGCGTTCCTCATCACCGGCAGCTGCGGCCGGAAACCGCGCCACCGGCCGCGCGCCGACTCGTCGCCGGGCGACTTCCGGCTGCCGAAAATCGCAAGGTCGCGCTGTCGACGGCAGAGGAACCACATGATTGACCCGGCCGTTATCACCTCGGCGCACACGGTGCCGAGTGCTGCGCCGAGCACGCCAAGTCCGGCTCCCGGAACGGTAAAGGCCATCCCCCCGGCAGTTAAATGGTGCGTTGGGAAAATCAGCACGAAGTTGAAAATCACATCAAGCACGCACATCATCACGTTCAGCGCCCCGGGCACCTTCATGTTGCCCGACGCACGCAACATCGCCGACCCAAGGTAGTTCATGGTCAGCAGCGGCAGGGCGGCCACAAAGACAAAGAAATAGAGCGATGCCGGACGGCAAACCGCCTCCGAGCCCCCGAGCCATCGCGGCAGGGGGTAGGCGATCGACATGCCGATCAGCGCCATGCACGCGCCGAATATCAGTCCGGCCGTGATGCCCTGGCGCAAAATTCGCCGGGCGCCCGTATAGTCGGCGGCGCCCACGCGATGCGCCAGCTGCACCGAGAAACCCGCCGTGGCAGCCGAGCAGATGCCCCAGAAGAGCCACAACGATGTCGACACCAGTCCGATCGCCGCCGAATCGACCGACCCGAGCCGCCCGACCATCGCGGCATCGATATACTGCATGAGTATGCTCGACAGCTGTGCCATCATCGCCGGCCATGAAAGCTGAAGGGCCAGCGCCACGCGCCGGCCCGGCGTAAGCTCGCGGCCCTGTTGTATCGCTCTTATATCAGGCATAGGCAACCATCATTTTTTCAGGCGGTCGAGGGCATCTGCCATGCGCTCAAGCGCAGTGGAGAGCCGTTGCCGCGGGCAGGCTATATTCAGGCGTATGTAGCCTCCGGCGCCATACATTTCGCCGCAGTTCACCCACACGCGGGCCTCGGTCTTCAGGTATTCCTTGAGTTCGGCGGCGGGGATGCCGAGCGCCGTGATATCCACCCAGGGGAGGTATGTGGCCTCAAGCACGCTCACCGGGCATTGCGGCAGGCGGCGGCTGAAGAAATCGACCGTGTAGCGGTAGTTTTCCCAAAGATAGGCGCGCAGACGGTCGAGCCACCGTTCTCCTTCTGGCGAATATGCCGCCTTCAGCCCCTCCACGCCGAAAGGATTCACGTCGCACACCTCGTTGATGTTCACGGCGCGGTCCACCGCCTCCTGCACCCGGCTGTCGGGACACACGATGTTGGCAATCTGCAGTCCGGCAGTGTTGAACGCCTTCGAGGGTGAGAGGCACACAACGGCACGGTCATCGACAGTGCCGTAGGGCACATAGTCAGTGCCGGGAGCGGTAAGCTCGCAGTGTATCTCGTCGCTGACCACGATAATGTCGTGACGGCGGCAGATCTCGGCCACCCGCTCAAGTTCGGCGCGCGTCCAGAGGCGCCCCGCCGGATTGTGGGGGTTGCAGAGCAGCAGCATGCGCGCCCCGGGCGAGGATGCCGCCCGTTCGAGGGCGTCGAAGTCCATGGCGTATGTAAAACGCCCGTCGTCGAGGTTGACGCGTTTCAGCGGCGCGTCGATCTGCCGGCATCGGCTGTTGCGTATCGACGAGAAGAAACAGTTATAGACCGGCGTCTGCACGATCACACCGTCACCCTCGCGGAGCAGCCCCTGGATTATCGCCGAGATGGCCGGCACCACCCCCGGCACGTAGATGACCCGCGCGGGGTCTATCTCATAGCCGTGGCGGCGCGAGAACCAGCCGGTGAGGGCATCGTAATAGTCGCGCCCCACAAGCGTGTAGCCGAACACCCCGTGGTCGACACGGCGCCTGAGCGCCTCGACCACGCAGGGAGCGGTGGCGAAATCCATGTCGGCCACCCAGAGCGGTATCATCTCCGGGTCGGCGGCCGAATCCCATTTGTACGAGTCCGAACCTCGGCGGTCGGGGGCGTTGTCAAACAGCGGGTCGGTCATCAGCGTCAGAAATCTGTTGTTATCTTGCAGTCGGCGGGTGCGAGGATGTTCTTGTCGGTGATCACCTCGCCGATGTTGAGTGCATGCAGCGAGCCGGTGCGCGGGTTCTTCACGCTCACGATGGCCGTCTTCACGGTGGCCTGAAGCGATGAGTCCTCGAACGACAGGTCGCACTCGTCGCCCATCTCGCAATCCTCCATCACCAGGTTCTCGGCATAGCAGAGCGGCTGGGTGCCGTTGATTTTGCAGCGCACAAGCCTGAGGTTACGCGAGTGCCAGCCCAGATACTCGCCGTTGATTTCCGAATCATATACGGTGACGTTCTCGGTCTCCCAGAAGGCATCCTTAGAGTTTATCACCGCATTACGTATCACCACATTGCGGCAATACTGGAACGAGTAGTTGCCATCCTGGCGGTAGCCGTCGATGTCAATGTCAGAGCAGTGGAAGAACACATAATCGGCATTCTTCACCTCAACGTCGCGCAGCCTGATGCCGCGGCAGCTCCAGAGGGTCTCCTGTGCGTCGGGGATGGTGACACGCTCTATGTCGAGGTTCTCCATCTCGCGGAACATCTTCGGGGCGTCGACGCGGCAGTCGCGCATCACCAGGTTGCGCGAATACCACAACGCGGCGCGGGCGCCGGCGGTGAACTC
>CALJBF010000212.1 GCA_938027385.1 uncultured Porphyromonadaceae bacterium
GAAGAACTGCTGAAGACCGTGAAAGAGAAAGCGATGGTCTGGCTCACCGACCAGTATGACGAGGCCACACGTGCCGAAGTCAAACAGATGCTTGAGGCCGAGGATCCCACCGCTCTCATCGAGGCCTTCTACAAAGACCTTGAATTCGGTACCGGCGGTCTGCGCGGCATCATGGGTGCCGGCACCAACCGCATGAACATCTACACCGTGGGCGCCGCCACCCAGGGTCTGGCCAACTACCTTAAAGAGGCATTCCCCGACCTGCCCCAGATTTCGGTGGCCGTGGGTCATGACGTGCGCAACAACTCGCGCAAATTTGCCGAAATCGTGGCCAACATCTTCTCGGCCAACGGCATCAAGGCTTATCTGTTCGACAGTTTCCGCCCCACCCCCGAACTCTCGTTCGCCATCCGTCACCTCGGCTGCCAGAGCGGCGTAAACATCACCGCCTCGCACAACCCCAAGGAATACAACGGCTACAAGGCATACTGGGCCGACGGCGCACAGATTATCGCCCCCCACGACGTGAACATCATCGACCATGTGAACCGCATCCAGAGCGTGGCCGACATCAAGTTCGAAGGGAATCCCGACCTCATCGAGATCATCGGCGACAAGATGGACCAGGATTATCTTGAGGCCATCAAGGGTCTGTCGCTCTCGCCCGAGATCAACAAGAAATACCACGACCTGAAGATCGTCTATACCCCGATTCACGGTACCGGCGTGAAACTCGTGCCCGACTCGCTCAGGAACTACGGGTTCACCAACATCATCCACGTGCCCGAACAGGATGTTCCGTCGGGCGACTTCCCCACCGTCGACTCCCCCAACCCCGAGAACGCATCGGCAATGGCGATGGCGGTGGCCAAGGCCAAGGAGGTCGAGGCCGACCTGGTGGTGGCATCTGACCCCGACGCCGACCGCATCGGCTGTGTGATCCGCGACACCGACGGCGAGTATGTGCTCGTGAACGGCAACCAGATCGTGGTGATCCTGCTCAACTATCTGATGAACCGCAACGCCGAACTCGACCGCCTCACAGGCAAAGAGTATGTTGTGAAGACCATCGTGACCACCGAGACCATCAAGTCGATCGCCGAGGCCAACAACATCCGCATGTATGACTGCTACACCGGTTTCAAGTGGATCGCATCGGTAATCCGCGACAACGAAGGCACCGCCCGCTATCTCGGCGGCGGCGAGGAGAGCTACGGTTTCCTGGCCGAGACATTCGCCCGCGACAAAGACTCGGTGTCGGCAATCTCGCTTATGGCCGAGACTCTGGCATGGGCCAAGGAGAAAGGCATGAGTTTCATGGAGATGCTTCAGGATATCTACCTGAAGTACGGTTTCTCGCGCGAGCTCGGCATCTCGGTAGTGCGTCCCGGCAAGAGCGGCGCCGAAGAGATCCAGGCCATGATGAAACAGTTCCGCGAGAACCCGCCGAAACAGCTTGCCGGCAGCCCCGTGGTCGTAGTCAAGGACTATGCCGATCTAAACATGACCGACATGCGCGACGGCCACGTGGAGAAGATGGACTTCCCCGTTACCTCGAACGTGCTGCAGTATTTCACCGAGGACAACACCAAGGTTTCGGTACGTCCGTCAGGCACAGAGCCCAAGATCAAGTTCTACATCGAGGTTCACGGCAAGATGGCCTCGAAAGCCGACTATCACGCCGCCACCGAGGCCGCTGACGCCAAAATCGAGGCCGTGAAGAAAGACCTCGGCATCTGATAACAACCCTATCCCCTCGATAATACAGACAACGGGGATGTGTCACAGTCATAGACGCGGCACATCCCCGTTGTTTTCCATATCCGCCTAATGGAAGTAATCTACGAAGACAATCATATCGTGGTGGTCAACAAGGCCCCCGGCGAGATAGTACAGGGCGACAAGACCGGCGACATACCGCTTGTCGACACTGTAAGACTCTGGCTTAAAGAGAAATACAACAAACCGGGCAACGTATTCTGCGGTGTCGTGCACCGCCTCGACCGCCCGGTGGGCGGACTCGTTGTCTTCGCCAAGACCTCGAAAGCGCTTGCGCGGCTTAACGAGATGTTCCGCAACGGCGACGTGCACAAGACCTACTGGGCACTCTCACGCAGCCGCCCCGACCCCGCCGAGGGGGAACTGCGCCACTGGCTCACCTCGGTAGAGATGACCAACAAGTCATACGTCAGCGATCGGCCACGCGAGGGCGCCAAGGAGGCCCGGCTCAGATACCGGCTGATAGGCGCGTCTGACCGCTACAGCCTTATCGAGGTTCAGCTGCTCACAGGGCGCAAGCACCAGATCAGAGTGCAGCTCGCCTCGATCGGCTGCCCTATAAAGGGAGACCTGAAATATGGCGACAGACGCTCGAATCCCGACGGCTCGATCTCCCTGCTGGCAAGGCACATTGAGTTCACACACCCGGTAAGCGGGAAACTGATCTCGCTTGACGCGCCGCTGCCCGACGACAATCTGTGGCAGGCTTTCGCCCCCGTCGCCGGCACAGCCTCACAGGACACAACCACAGATACACCGACAGACACCACGACACACCATAATGAATAAAGAGAATCTGAAGATAGTATTTTTCGGTACTCCCGAATTTGCCGTCGAGAGCCTTGACGCCCTTGTCACCAACGGGTTCAACGTGGCCGGCGTGGTCACCATGCCCGACAAGCCTGCAGGGCGCGGACACCGCATGTACCAGTCGCCCGTCAAGGAATACGCCCTTGCGCACGGCCTTCCCCTGCTGCAGCCGGTGAATCTGAAAGATCCGGAATTCCAGGCCCGACTGAAAGCCTGGGGCGCCGACCTGTTCATAGTCATCGCCTTCAGAATGCTCCCCGAGGCGGTGTGGCAGATGCCACCGCTGGGCACCTTCAACCTGCATGCGTCGCTGTTGCCGCGTTACCGCGGCGCGGCACCCATCAACTGGGCCGTGATAAACGGCGACACCGAAACTGGCGTCACCACATTCTTCCTGAAACACGAGATTGACACGGGCGATATCATCGCCCAGGAACGGATTGAAATCCTCCCCACCGACAATGTGGGCGACGTGCATGACCGCCTCATGTCGCTCGGCGCGCGGCTCACGGTCGATACCGTGAACCATATCATAGCCGGAGACCTCACCACGATTCCCCAGGAGCGTATGCTCGCGGGTGCAGAGCCCACTCCTGCACCGAAAATCTTCAAGGAGACTTGCCTGATCGACTGGACAAAACCTGCCCTGCAGGTGCACAACCTGGTCAGAGGCCTCTCACCCTACCCCTGCGCCTGGTGCGATGTGTTTGACTGCACGGCTGAAGATGATACCCGCCTGACCACACTGAAAATCGCCGAAACAGCCATGACCGACATGCGTTCGGATCTCCCCGCCGGAACCATCGTCACCGGTCGCGGCACCCTGGGGGTGGTGTGCGGCGACGGCCGACTGCTTGAAATCCGCCGCCTCCAGCCCTCGGGAAAACGGATGATGCAGGCCGACGAGTATCTGCGCGGCGCGCGCCTTCCTGAAACGGCCACATGCCGCCCCAAAGCCTGAAAACATGGGGTTTCAGCCCCGGCTGAGAAAATTTCCGCTTTTCCGGTGATAATTTGTAAGATAAAAGTATTGAAATTTCCAAGCCTTTTGTCTATATTTGCAACCGAGAGTCATCTCAGGCCGATTTCGGCCTCCTTGAAATTACTGATTATCACATTTTCACCCATATTCCCCCTACCCCTATGAAGAAGCATAATTTCTATGCCGGCCCTTCGATCATGAGCCAGTACACAATCCGCAACACTGCCGATGCCGTACTCAACTTCGCCGACACCGGCCTGTCGATCCTCGAGGTATCGCACCGTTCAAAGGAATTCCAGGCTGTGATGGACGAGGCCCAGGCTCTTGTAAAGGAACTTCTTGAGGTTCCCGAAGGCTATCACGTGCTTTTCCTCGGCGGCGGCGCCAGCCTGCAGTTCGCCATGGTGCCCTACAACCTGCTCAAGACCAAAGCAGCGTATCTCGACACCGGCGTCTGGGCACACAAAGCCATCAAAGAGGCCCGACTCTTCGGCGACGTTGACGTCGTCGCTTCTTCTGAAGACAAGAACTACAACTACATCCCCAAAGGGTATGTGGTGCCTGCCGATGTCGACTACTTCCACTACACCACCAACAACACCATCTACGGCACCGAAATCCGCAAGGATCCCGACGTAAAGGTTCGCCTGGTGGCCGACATGTCGTCAGACATCTTCTCGCGCCCTGTGGATGTGGCAAAATATGACATCATCTACGCCGGCGCACAGAAGAATCTCGCCCCCGCGGGCGCCACTCTGGTAATCGTGCGCGAGGACTGCCTGAACAAGATGGACCGCCCCATACCCACCATGCTCAACTACGCTACACATACCGCCAAAGGCTCGATGTTCAACACCCCGCCGGTGCTCCCCATCTACTCTGCCCTCCAGACCCTGAAATACTACAAGGAGATGGGCGGCATCAAAGAGCTCGAGCGCCGCGACATCGACAAGGCCGCCAAGCTCTACGAGGCCATCGACTCAAGCCGCATGTTCGTGGCCACCGTGCCTGACCATGAAGACCGCTCGATCATGAACGTATGTTTCGTGATGAAACCCGAATACAAAGAGCTTGAGAAGGAGTTCATCGACTTCGCCTCGACCAAAGGGATTGTCGGCATCAAGGGTCACCGTTCGGTAGGCGGTTTCCGCGCGTCGCTCTACAACGCCCTCCCCATGGAGAGCGTGGATGTGCTCGTGCAGGCAATGAAAGAGTTCCAGGACAAACACTAATCCCCGACAGCCATGAAAGTTATTGTAGCCACCGAGAAACCGTTTGCCGCAGTGGCCGTAGACGGAATACGCAAAGTCATCGAGGACGCCGGGTATGAGCTCGAACTCCTTGAGAAATACACCTCGAAAGAGGAACTTCTCGCCGCCGTGGCAACCGCCGACGGCCTGATTATCCGCTCTGACAAGGTTGACGAGGCCGTGCTTGACGCCGCCAAGCAGCTCAAGATCGTGGTACGCGCCGGTGCCGGATATGACAATGTGGACCTGGCCGCCGCCACCGCCCACAATGTGTGCGTCGAGAACACCCCGGGCCAGAACTCAAACGCCGTGGCCGAACTGGTGTTCGGCATGCTCGTGATGGCCGTGCGCAACATGTATAACGGCACATCGGGTACCGAGCTGAAAGGGAAACGCCTCGGCATCCACGCCTTCGGGCAGGTAGGCCGCAACGTGGCCCGCATCGCCAAAGGGTTCGGCATGGAGGTAGCGGCTCTTGACCCCTACTGCCCCGACGAGGTCATCGCCGAGGCCGGCGTAGAGCCCATCCACTCGGTCGAGGAGCTTTACAAGGAGAACAAGGTGGTTTCACTCCACATCCCCGCCACCGCCGAGACAAAGAAGTCTGTTGGCTATGACCTGATCACACTCATGCCCAAAGGCGGTGTGCTGGTCAACACCGCCCGCAAGGAGGTGATTGACGAGGATGGCCTGAAACGCGCCCTCGCCGACCGTCCCGACCTGAAATATGTGGCCGACATCCGTCCCGACAATGCTGACGAGCTGGAGGCCGAATTCGCGGGGCGCGTGTTCTTCACCCCGAAGAAGATGGGCGCCCAGACAGCCGAGGCCAACATCAACGCCGGCATCGCCGCCGCCAACCAGACGGTAGCGTTCCTGCGCGACGGCATCGACCGTTTCCGCGTAAACAAGTAAGAGGTGCATTCTTGATGTAATCCTCACGCATCCATATCATTGCGGGTCTGTGTCGTAATAGCCGACACAGACCCGCAAAATTTTTTCACAGGCGCATGCAACTCCGGCCACCATTTCGGCGACTAAAAGAGCGAAACAGTTTTAAAAATGTATATCACCGTTACAATTCCCCGCAGCGGGGACAGAGGAATATCAGGCCGCGTGGTCTCGGCGCTTAAAGGATTCGCGCTTTACATGACGCAGATTCTGACCGGCCGCGATACAGCCCGCGCAAGCCTTGAGCGCAGGTTCGCCGACATCATGCGCGACTATGACAGCATGGTCATGCGTATATGTTTCGGCTACTCGCGCACCGCGGCCGAACTTGCCGACCTGCATCAGGACGCGCTCATAAACATCTGGCAGGGACTGCCCGGTTTCAAGGGTGACGCGTCGCTGAAAACCTGGATATACCGCGTGACGCTGAACACCTGTGTCTCGACCGTACGCTTAGAGCGCAGACGTGTGCCGCAGACCGCCCTCGACGATTTCTACAACCTTGTGGACGAGGATGCCGACTGGCGGCGCCTCGTGAGCGAGATGCACGACTGCATATCTAAACTTACCCCGGTCGACAGGGCCATCATGCTGTTGTGGCTCGACGACTTCAGCTATGACGAGATTGCCGCTACCGTGGGCCTGGGACGCAATACGGTGGCCTCGCGTCTGCGGCGCGCCAAAGAAAAACTCAAAAATCTGAAATGATATGGACGAAAATCTGAAAAACCGCTGGCACGACATAAGACTGCGTACCACCGAGACCACCTCACCCGAAAGCATAACATCCGGAGAGCGCCGTACGGCACTCGAGAATCTTGCGCAGCGTTACCTGCGGTTCCACCGGCTGGGACTGATTGCGGCGCTCATGCTCAGCCCCTGTGTGGCCGCGAGCCATCTGCTGCCCGAGGGATGGCGGCTGCCGATAGGCATCTACATGACCGTGTATTTCCTTATAGCCTCGGTAATGGACGGCTGGCTCTATCGCGGGATTCGGTCAATCGACTGCGCCACGATGACTGTGAGCGAAGTGGCGGGGAAAGCCCTGTTTTACCGCAAGCGGCATCTGCAGTTCATGTTCGTGCTCATACCGATGGCGGTGATATATGTGGGGATGATGGCCGTGATGACCCGCGACCCTTATTTCATCTGGGGTGTGGTGGCAGGCACCGCAGTGGGCGCGATAGTCGGCGTGGGCCAGTTCTTGAAGTTCATGGACGATTACAGGGCACTGCGCGGATAAGGCGCAAAGTACATCCGGGGGCGGCGCGGAATGCGCCGCCCCCGGATGTGAATGTGGGGAGATGTAACTTATGTTACTTATGTTACGTATGTAACTTATGTGCGTTTTTGGGGGAACAGATCAACCCTCGATTAGGTTGTGACCGGTCATCTCGGCAGGCTGGGCGATGCCCATGATGTGCAGGATGGTCGGGGCCACATCGGCCAGGATGCCGTCTTTGACCTTGGCGTTCTTGTCGTCGGTGACATAAACGCAGGGCACGGGATTGAGCGAGTGGGCGGTGTTGGGGGTACCGTCGGGGTTCTCGGCGTTGTCGGCATTGCCGTGGTCGGCGATGATGATGACCTCGTAGCCGGTTTCCTTGGCGGCGTCAACAACCTCCTGCACGCACTTGTCGACTGTCTCTACAGCCTTCTGGATTGCGGGATAGATGCCGGTGTGGCCCACCATGTCGCCGTTGGCGAAGTTAACGACGATGAAGTCATATTCATCCTTGCGGATGGCAGCGGCGAGCTTGTCGGCAACCTCGGGAGCGCTCATCTCGGGCTGGAGGTCGTAGGTGGCAACCTTGGGCGATGCCACAAGGATGCGGTCCTCACCTTCGAACGGGGTTTCACGACCGCCGTTGAAGAAGAAGGTCACGTGCGCATACTTCTCGGTCTCGGCGATATGGAGCTGTTTCTTGCCGAGGTTCGAGAGGTATTCGCCGATTGTGTTGTCGACATTCTCTTTGGGGAAGAGGATGTGTACGCCGGTGAACGATGCGTCATACGGGGTCATGCAGTAATACTGCAGACCGGGGATTGTCTTCATCCCCTGCTCGGGCATGTCATGCTGTGTGAGCACGACGGTAAGCTCCTTGGCGCGGTCGTTACGGTAGTTGAAGAAGATTACACAGTCATCGGGCTTGATGGTTCCGTCGACCGTAGAGTTGTTGATCGGCTTGATGAACTCGTCGGTGACATCCTCGGCATAGCTCTCGCGCATTGCCTCGGCCATGTCGGCGGCCTGTTTCCCCTCGCCGTTTACGAGCAGATCGTAAGCCACTTTCACACGGTCCCAGCGCTTGTCGCGGTCCATGGCATAGTAGCGGCCGATGATCGAGGCCACGGTGCCGCCCGATTTCGCGCAGTGCGCCTCAAGTTCCTCGATAAAGCCGAGACCCGAACGCGGATCGGTGTCGCGGCCATCCATGAAACAGTGGATGTAGACCTTCTTAAGACCGTATTCCCTGGCAAGGTCGCAGAGGGCATAAAGGTGTTCGAGCGACGAGTGTACGCCGCCGTTCGAGGTCAGGCCCATGAAGTGGATGGCCTTGTCATTGTCGCGGGCGTATGAGAACGCGCTCACGATCTCGGGATTCTTGGCAATCGAGCCGTCGGCGATGGCGCGGTTGATCTTCACCAGATCCTGATAGAGCACACGGCCTGCGCCGATGTTGAGGTGACCCACCTCAGAGTTGCCCATCTGGCCGTCGGGCAGACCGACGTTCTCGCCCGAAGCCTGGAGCTGCGAGTGGGGATAGTTCTGGAGCAGTGAATCCCAGTAGGGCGTGGGGGTATTGTAGATGGCGTCGGCGTGGGTATGGTTGCCGATACCCCAGCCGTCGAGAATCATCAATAAAGCTTTGTGTGACATATTGAAATAATATATTTGTTTCAGTCAAAGAGCCACAGCGGCGAGTGCCGCTGTGGCTTACGTTGTTAACAGTTTATTTTGCCATGGGGCAGGCGGCGCACTTCTTCTCTATCTCCTGGAAGAAGTCGTTGCCCTTGTTGTCGACGAGGATGAACGCCGGGAAGTTCTCGACTTCGATTTTCCAGATGGCCTCCATGCCGAGTTCGGGATATTCAAGCAGCTCTACTTTCTTGATGGAGTTGCTTGCCAGCACTGCGGCCGGGCCGCCGATCGAGCCGAGATAGAAACCGCCGTTGTTCTTGCAAGCGTCGGTGACCTGCTGCGAGCGGTTACCCTTGGCGATCATGATCATCGAACCGCCGGCTTTCTGGAACTGGTCTACATAGGGGTCCATGCGGCCGGCAGTCGTGGGGCCGAACGAACCGGATGCCATGCCCTCCGGGGTCTTGGCGGGTCCGGCATAGTAGATGGGGTGATCCTTGAGGTACTGGGGCATCGGCTCGCCGGCATCGAGACGCTCTTTGATCTTGGCGTGCGCGATGTCGCGGCCGACGATGATGGTGCCGTTGAGGTTGAGACGGGTTGCGACGGGGAACTTGTCGAGTTCGGCAAGCACCTCGGCCATGGGACGGTTCAGGTCGATGTTCACGGCATTGGCCTCGTCGGCGTTGCGCATCTCTTCGGGGATGAGTTCGCCGGGGTTCGCATCGAGTTTTTCAAGCCACAGACCATCTTTGTTGATCTTGGCCTTGATGTTGCGGTCGGCCGAACAGCTCACGCCCATGCCGATGGGGCACGACGCGCCGTGGCGAGGCAGACGAATCACGCGGATGTCGTGCGCGAAATATTTGCCGCCGAACTGTGCGCCCAGGCCGATGCGCTCCGACTCTTTCTTGAGCTCATTCTCAAGCTCGACATCGCGGAAAGCGCGGCCATATTCGTTGCCCGTGGTGGGAAGGGCGTCATAATATTTGATCGAGGCCTTCTTCACGGTCTCAAGGTTCTTTTCGGCCGATGTGCCACCGATCACGAACGCGATATGGTAGGGGGGACATGCGGCGGTGCCGAGTGTCTTCATCTTCTCGACCAGGAAAGGCACCAGGGTCTTGGGGTTGATGATGGCTTTGGTCTCCTGATAGAGATATGTCTTGTTGGCCGAGCCGCCACCCTTTGCCACGAACACGAAGTGGTACTCGTTGCCCTCGGTAGCGTGGATGTCGATCTGAGCCGGAAGGTTACAGCCGGTGTTGACCTCGTCGTACATGGTGAGCGGAGCGTTCTGCGAGTAGCGCAGGTTGCACTGGGTGTATGTGTCATAGACGCCTTTCGAGATCTTCTCTTCGTCGTCACAGCCGGTATAGACCAGCTGCCCCTTCTCGCCGTGACAGATAGCCGTACCGGGATCCTGGCAGAACGGCAGCTGCCCCTTTGCGGCAATCTCGGCATTGCGCAGCATCGTCAGCGCCACGAACTTGTCGTTGTCAGACGCCTCGGGATCATGCAGAATCTTAGCGACCATCTCGTTGTGTTCGCGGCGGAGCATGAAGGCATTGTCATGTGTGGCCTGACGCGCGAGCACTGTCAGCGCCTCGGGGTCGATGACAAGAAATTCGTGACCACCCCAGTTTTCGGTCCTGACATAGTCAGACGTAAGGTGGTAATACTCAGTTGTATCAGGTCCCAGCGGGAACATCTTCTGATAATGGAACGGTTTGGTAGCCATAATATATTGAGGTTTGTATTGTTTCTACCCGCAAAGATACGAAAAACATCGCAATAAGACCACAAAAAAACAGCCCTGCGCTCGCATGAGCCAAGGCTGTTTTGGTATGCTGACTGTCAGGAGCCGGAGGCGCCTGCACTTTATCAGTGTTTCTTGCGGTTGCCGTAGCGGCTGAGGAACTTGTCGACGCGACCGGCGGTATCGACGAGTTTCTGCTTGCCGGTGAAGAAGGGGTGCGAAGAGCTTGTGATCTCAAGCTTTACGAGGGGGTATGTAACGCCGTCGACCTCGATGGTCTCTTTGGCGGCTACGGTTGAACGTGTGATGAAGATCTCTTCATTCGACATATCTTTAAACACGACCTCGCGATAGTTTGAGGGATGCAGATCTTTTTTCATTTTTATTGAGTGAAAAAATATTACTTTTTGGGTGAGTTTATCGCTGGTAGGGCGATTCAATAGTAATGGCCTGCAAATTTACGCATTTTTATAAAACCGGCAAAGCCAATGGCGGGAAATTTAGCATCTTTAAGGCAAAAACAGGCCAAAAAATCGGCAATCAGTCCATACTGGCATAAAAATGACGGGGCGTGATAGTGCGCGGCGTGATTTTTTTGAGTAATTTTGGAAAGAATTTAATCTACACTTTAGCAAAAAGATGAAAAAGCTGTTTTCTATGCTGATGGTCGCTGTGCTGGCCATCGCGGTGTCAGCCTGTGCCTCTCAGGGCGAAAAGGCTGTCGACGCCTACTGTGACGCCCTCGACAAGGCGTCGGAACTGATTGAGAAAGCCCCGAACGCCGAGGCCGCAATGGATGCCCTGAACAACGAGCAGGATATCGAGGATGTCAAGAACCTCGTAAAGGAGAATGCGGACTATGAGCTCACCGACAAGGACAAGGAGAAAATCAAGACCGCCAACATGCGCATGATGAAGGCCATGAACAAATTCATCCACCTGCCCGAAGAGATGATCGAGACCGAGATGAACAACCAGATTGAGGCCGCCACGAAACTCGGCGACATCGCCAAGTTCTGACCTCCCCACACGCCACATAAGTAACATAAGTTACATAAGCCACATACGTCACATAAACCACCTTAAACCCAAATAAAACGCCCCTGCGGCCATGCGGCCGCAGGGGCGTTTTATTGACGGCGGCATCAGCCGCTGCATGTCACTTTGCCTTTTTCAGGACTTTCTTGTTGACTTTGGCGGGATATTTCTTTGCGAGTTCCTTCTTCCAGGCCTCTTCAAGCACGCCCTGGTAGTCGGTCGTAACCTGGCCACGCTCGTCGGCGGCCTCCTCGGGTGCGGGTACCACGCGGTTCAGGTAGGGGAAGTAGTAGGCCCACTTGCCTTTCTGCTCGGGTTTCTCGCCACCGAAAGCTATGTAGTCGGTGATGGCGTTCTCGCCCTGGGCGGCGATGACTTTTTCCACCTTGATGTCGCGGCCGAACTGCTTGCGCATCTCTGTGACAAGCGAGTCGGGAGCAACCTTGTTGGCGGCCAGATATGCCTCGGCGGCCTTGCAGATCGAATCAGAGGTGGCGAAAATCACGTAGCTCTTGAGCTTGGGCGATTTCCAGGTGTATTTGTCTCGGTTGGCGTTGAAATAGTTCTCAAGCCCCTGCTTGTCCTGTTTGGCTTTAGACCATACCTCACGGTCTGACACCTCGAAGAGCAGCATGCCGTCGCGGTACTCGTTGAGCAGATTGCAGTAGTCGACATTGTTCACAGCCAGATCCTCGCGCTCGAGCTCAAGCACGGCGTTGTCGATTGAGCGGGTGAGCATGCGGTCGAACTCGTCAAGCTGACGGTTGAGCTGGCCGCGGCCGGGCTGCAGGTCGGCGGCGAACTCGCTGACAAGCACCAGATCCTTGCCGTTTGCACGGGCCAGAGGGGTATTGTCGGTGAGCATGCCGGCGATGACTGTCGAGTCGATACCGTTGGCGGCATTGATTGCCTCGATGGCCTTGGCGACGGCCTGCTCGTTGCGGGTGACCTTGAACTTCTGCATCAGCTGGTCGAGCTTGCGGCGGTGTGCCAGCTGACCGCGCTCGTCGCGCGAGATGACATTCTTGATCATGGGAGCCACAGCGGCGAGCGAGTCACGCCCCTTGGCGTCGAGTTTCTTTATGATGTGGTAACCGAACGAGGTCTGCACCGGCTCTGAAATCTCGCCCACGGCAAGGTCAAAAGCGGCGGTCTCGAACTCGGGAACCATCTGGCCCGTGCCGAACCAGGGGAGCTGGCCGCCACGGCGTGCCGACCCGGGATCCTCGGATTCAGTCTTGGCCACCTCGGCGAAATCGGCGCCACCCTTCAGCACCTGGTAGATGGAGTCAATCTGCGCTTTCTTGCGGGCGGCCTCATCCTCGGGCAGACCGCGGGTAAGCTTGAGGATATGCTCTACAAGCACCTGGCCGCGAGCCGGACGGGTACCGTGCACTTTCACGATATGGTAGCCAACGGGTGTGTCTATGACATCCGAAATCTGACCTACAGGGGTCTGATATGCGGCGTCTTCAAATTTATAGGGGAAACGGGCGGCAGTGATGTAGCCCATGTGGCCGTGGTTCGAGGTCACGGCGGGATCTACCGAATACTTGTCGGCCATCGCGGCGAAGTCAGCCCCCATGTTCACGATAGAGTCGCGCACGGCAGCCAGCAGAGCGCGCTGGTCGGTGCCGTCGGGTGCCTGGAAACGCACCATGATGTGCGACACGTCAACGTCGGTGCCCATGCGGTCATATTCGGCGGCGATGATGGAGTCCTCGACAGCCTTGACGCTCAAGTAAGGCTCGGCGAGTTCGCGGCGGTACCCGTCGAATTCGCTCTGGAAAGCCTGTGTGGTGTCGATGCCGGCGGCCTCGGCGGCGGCTACTTTCTGCTTGTATGTGATGAACATCTGCAGATACTCGTCGATGGTCTGGGGTACAAGCTGCTGCGAGTTGTTTTTGTGATAAAGATATTCAAACTCACTGAGAGTCACAGGCTTGCCACCGACGGTCATGAGAACCGGATCCTTGGGGGCGGCGGCATAAATCAGACCGGCGGCAGACGCGACGACTGCCAGTGAAAGAAAACTTTTTTTCATAAAATACTATAAATGTTTATTTCCTTGCATGGAACGCGCCGCAAGGGCATATCCATACAAGGAAATAACGACAGAGAGAAATCTTTATTGCCCGTCGGGAAAAGTTAAATCAACTTTTTCTCCGGGGAAAGTATCGCTGCGGCAATCAGCGCAGAGAGGCCGAATAGTTGGGGGCCTCAGAGGTGATCGACACATCGTGCGGGTGGCTCTCGGCCACACCGGCGTTGGTAATTCTGGTGAAACGGGCGTTGTGGAGCTCGTCGATATTATGGGCGCCGCAGTATCCCATGCCGCTGCGCAGGCCGCCTACCATCTGATAGACAACCTCGTAGAGCGAACCCTTGTAGGGAACACGGGCGGCGATGCCTTCGGGCACGAGTTTCTTGGTGTCGGTCTCGCCGGCCTGGAAGTAACGGTCTTTCGACCCCTTTTCCATGGCCTCAAGCGAACCCATGCCGCGGTACGACTTGTATTTGCGGCCGTTGTAGATGATGGTGTCGCCGGGCGATTCCTCCACACCTGCAAGCATGCCGCCGAGCATCACGCTCCAGCCGCCTGCGGCGAGTGCCTTCACGATGTCGCCGCTGTAACGGATACCGCCGTCGGCAATCAGGGGCACGCCGGTGCCCTCAAGCGCCTTGGCCACGTCATATACAGCTGAAAGCTGGGGCACACCCACGCCGGCGATGATGCGTGTGGTGCAGATCGAGCCCGGGCCGATGCCGACCTTCACGCCGTCGGCACCATTCTCGACGAGATACTTCGCGGCGGCGCCGGTGGCGATGTTGCCCACAACTACGTCAATCTGCGGATATTTCTCTTTCACGGCGCGGAGCACGCCCACAACACCCTGTGTGTGGCCGTGCGCTGTATCAATCACAAGGGCATCGACACCGGCGGCCACGAGGGCGTCGGCACGCTCCATCGAGTCGTTGGTAACGCCGATGCCGGCAGCCACACGCAGACGGCCCAGAGCGTCCTTGCAGGCGTTGGGTTTGTCTTTGGCCTTGGTGATATCCTTATATGTGACGAGACCTACCAGATGACCTTCACGGTCAACCACTGGGAGTTTCTCGATCTTGTGTTTCTGGAGAATGTCGGCGGCCTCCTCAAGATTGGTCGACTGCGATGTGGTGACAAGGTTCTCTGATGTCATCACCTCGTCGATAGGCCGGTTGAGGTTACGTTCGAAACGGAGGTCGCGGTTGGTGACGATGCCTACAAGCATACGGTTGTCATCGACAACAGGTATGCCGCCGATGTGGTATTCCTCCATCATCTTCAGGGCATCGCCTACGGTGCTGTCGCGGTGAATGGTCACGGGGTCGTAGATCATGCCGTTCTCGGCACGCTTCACAGCGTGAACCTGACGTGCCTGCTCCTGTATCGACATGTTTTTGTGTATCACGCCGATACCCCCTTCACGGGCAATGGCAATGGCCATCTTGGCCTCTGTCACCGTATCCATCGCGGCCGAAACCACGGGGATGTTCAGAGCAATGTTACGCGAAAACTTGGTCTGGAGGTTGACGCTGCGGGGCAGCACGTCGGAATAAGCGGGAATCAGCAGGACATCGTCGAAAGTGAGTCCGTCCATCTCTACGCGATCTGCAATAAATGACGACATAACTTAATAATGTGGTTTTATTGCACGCAAAGTTAATAATTTTTACCGGAATTCCGGCAAAAATCCCTCCCCCAATTTCAATATTTTTGATTGCGCATGCATATACAGCACATCCTTATGCCGTTTTCTGATCCGGCAGGGCCGGAACGTCAGGCGAAGAGGTTGCGGGGACGCGTGGCCTGAAAATCCTTGAGATAGACAGGAACCGAATAGGCCAGGTCGATGAAATCCTGTTCGCGCCAGGCCTTGTCGGCAAGCGCCTGCATGCCTGTGGCCAGGGGCTGGATACCGCTCAGGAACCGGGCGTTCGGATGCTTAATAAGGTCGGCCGCCTTGTCAGAGCCGTTGCCGAAGAAGATGACCGGACCGCGGTCAAGAATGTCGGCATACGACCCCTCGTCGAGAATCAGGGGCTGTGGAGCCATCACCTCTTCAAGCGCGAGGTTGTAGGCGGCGGTGTAGACCTCCATGCGGCGGGCATCGATCATCGGCACGAAAATGATATCCTCAGGGAGATCCTCGGGAGCGCCGAACAGCACCTGCACAGCCATGGTCTTAAGCGTGCTCACGCCGATGAGAGGCACATCAAGGGCGTAGGCCAGCCCCTTCGCCTCGGAAAGCCCGATTCGCAGACCGGTATAGCTGCCCGGGCCGAGGCTCACCGCCACGGCATCGAGACGCATGTCGTGCTGGCGCAGATGGTCGAGCGCGCCTTTTATGAATCCGCTGAGCGCAGTAGCGTGACTCATGGGGCTGAACTCCTCGAAATGCTCAAGTATGGCTCCCTCGGCGGTCAATGCCACCGAACACACCTCGGTAGAGGTCTCTATATGCAATATTACGGGCATGTCTGTCTGATTTTCGTGTCAAAGTTACGCAATTATTCCGATATGGCGAAACGTCACCGCGAACGGCGGCGGCGGGGGAACATGCGGCGGATGGCGGTGAGCGGATGACTTACACTGCCGCCGAGGATGACGAAGATTACGGCGACGAGGATAAGCACCAGGCCGATGACGTCGGTGAACGTGAGCACCTCGCCGAAGACCGTGATGCCCACGACAACGGCCGTCAGTGGTTCAAGCGCCCCGAGAATGGCCGTAGGCGTGGAACCGATGTAGACAATGGCCGCCGTGGTGCAGAGGAACGAGATTGCCGTGGGCAATACCGCCAGGCATGCCACCCTGCCCCACTGCGCGGCGCCGTGCGGAACCGACAGGCTCCCACCGGTAACAATATTCACCAGGAAAACGGTGAGGCCGAAAACCAGCACATAGAATGTGACGGTGAGCGTGGGCACGCGGGCGATGCGGGTCTTGTTCACACCCACAATATATAATGCGTATGAGAGAGCCGACACAAGCGCAAGCACCGTACCGGTCAGACTGAGCGTGACACCGTCGCCCCCTTTATACAGCATGCCGATGCCGGTCATGGCCGCACCGAGCGAAAACACCGTCACCGGGGTGACCTTCTCATGGAAGAATCCGGCCATGATCACCGCCACCATAAGCGGATAGACGAACAGGATGGTCGAGGCGATGCCGGCCTGCATGTAGCGGTAGCTCTCGAAGAGCGCTATTGACGAAACGCCCACCAGCAGACCGAACACCACCAGCAGCCCCAGCGTGCGGGCGCCGACTGCAAACGAACGTCCGCGCGCCACCATCAGCAGGGCTACTACAGGAATCGCCAGCAGATACCGGAAGAAGAGAATCGACGACGTATCCATCCCCTCCGCCATAAGAG
>CALJBF010000213.1 GCA_938027385.1 uncultured Porphyromonadaceae bacterium
ACCTGCATTGATCTTGCTCACATTGGCTACTGCGCCGGTAGAGAGGTCGATGTCGACATTCCCTGCCTTGAGGCCGCTGACATTGGCTACCGCGCCGGTAGAGAGGTCAATCTCCACATTGCCCGTGGTGCTTATTCCTGACGGTACGTTCAGGGCCGCTCCGGTACCGAGATCGAATTCGCGCACGTCGGGGGCCTGAACCTCGATTCTCACTTCGCCGCTGTTGCGGTTGTTGCTGAGCTGTTTCTTGTATTCGATACGGAGTTTCTGCCCCTTGGTGGTTACCGAGATGCGTTTCAGCGTTTCTGACGGGCCGATGATTTTTATGGGGGCGTAGGCTCCCTGCCGGAAAGTGACATTCATGCCGGTGCCGACATCTATTTTAGTGAACTGCCCGACACTGAGGGTGTTGGTGACGGTTTTCTGTGCAGGCGCCGTGAATGCCGCGCATACGGTCATTGCCAGGGCACAGATGAACGGAATGATTTTTTTCATGCTGTATGGGTTGAATGTTTTAGGGTTTCTATCAGTCAGACGCACAATCGTGGAAAAAGTTGCAGGGCTATGTCGTAAAAAAGTCGTAACTTTGAAAATCAATTCAGCCAGATGAGAAAATACCTTGTTACAGGTGGTGCCGGGTTCATCGGCGCCAACTTTGTGAAATATCTTTTGGAAAGGTACGGCAGTGACGTCGAGATCGTGATACTTGACAAGCTCACTTACGCCGGCCATACAGAGACCATAGCCGCCGAACTCGACAGGCCCAATGTGAGGCTCGTCGTGGGCGATATCAACGACCGCGAGCTCGTCGAGGGGATTTTCGAGGATTTCGATCCCGATTGTGTGGTGAATTTCGCTGCCGAGAGTCATGTTGACCGCTCGATCTCAGACCCTCGTCCTTTCCTTGAGACCAATATTTTGGGGGCGCAGACGCTCCTTGAGGCGGCGCGGCAGGCGTGGGCTCTTGACGGTGGCGGTTTCGTCGCCGGGAAGAGGTTCATGCAGGTGTCGACCGACGAGGTCTATGGCTCGCTTGAACGTGAGGTGGGGGCGCCGTTCGAGGTTCCGGCTCCCGGCGTTCCCCCCGAAGTCACGGGCGGCCGCGAGAATGTCACGGTATTCGGGCACGAGTTTTTCCATGAAGATACGCCGCTGAGGCCCAGGAGTCCGTATTCGGCATCGAAGACCTCGGCCGACATGATGGCGCTGGCCTACAGCCATACATACGGCATGCCGGTGAACGTGACCCGGTGCAGCAACAATTACGGGCCGTGGCAGTTCCCCGAGAAACTCATTCCGCTGGCCATAAGCCATATCGTGCAGGGGAAGAAGATTCCTGTATATGCCCGCGGTGAGAATGTGCGCGACTGGCTGTATGTGACCGACCACTGCCGCGCCATCGACATGGTGCTCCGGCAGGGGAAACCGGGCGAGGCATACAATATCGGCGGTTTCAACGAGCGCCAGAACATTGATGTGGTCCGCACGCTCATAGTCACCGTGCGTGCCCTTGTCGACTCTGACCCCGCATACCGCGAGATGGTGAAGACGCCGGCCGCCTCTATCGATGACTCGCTCATCGAGTTCGTGGCCGACCGCCCCGGGCACGACATGCGCTATGCCATCGATTCGGGCAAGATTGCCCGCGAACTGGGCTGGTACCCCCTGACGCCGTTTGACAAAGGTATTGCCGAGACGGTGAAATGGTGTCTCGACAACCGTGCGTGGGCCGAGGCAGTTACCGAGGGTACCAGTGAATTCCTCTGACCATCCTGAACCAGCATGCCATGAAAGGAATCGTACTCGCCGGGGGAGCCGGCTCGCGTCTGCACCCCATGACCCTCGCGGTCTCGAAACAGCTGTTGCCCGTCTACGACAAGCCGATGATTTATTATCCGGTGTCGGTGCTGATGCTTGCCGGCATCCGCGACATAATGATCATCTCCACGCCGGCCGACCTGCCGGCGTTCAGGCGCTTGCTTGGCGACGGCCGTTCGCTCGGGGTGAATTTCGTCTATGCCGAACAGCCGCGCCCCGAAGGACTGGCGCAGGCCTTCATCATTGCCCGCGACTTTCTTGCCGGCGAGGCGGCCGCTCTTGTGCTGGGCGACAATATCTTCTACGGCCAGGGGCTCACGCCGATGCTCCGGCACGCCATCACGGCGGCCGAGCAGCGCGCCGAGGCCACCGTGTTCGCCTATGCCGTGCAGGACCCGCAGCGTTACGGCGTGGTCACGCTCGGCCCTGACGGGAAGGCGGTGAACATTGTCGAGAAACCCGAGCATCCCGAGAGCGACATGGCTGTCACCGGGCTGTATTTTTATCCGCCCGAGGTGGTGGATGTCGCCGCCTCGGTGCGTCCTTCGGCCCGCGGCGAGCTCGAGATTACCTCGGTAAACGAATATTTCATGCGTGCCGGGCGGCTCAACGTAGAGATCATGGGCCGCGGTTTCGCGTGGCTCGATACCGGCACTGTCGACTCGCTCATGGAGGCTGCCGGATTCATACAGGCCATACAGAAACGCCAGGGGTTCTATGTGGCCGCGCTTGAAGAGGTTGCCTACCGGCGCGGGTTCATAGACCGCGAACAGCTCAGGGTGCTGGCCGCCGCATCGGCCAACACCGACTATGGCCGCTATCTCATGCGCCAGGCCAGGTGACCCCCGCCGCAGGGCCTTTTGAACGGCCTCTAAACCACATGCCAGCAGTTATGAAGTTACCCGACAAACCTACGCTATACTCTTTGCCGCGCATAAAGGATCCGCGCGGCAATCTGTCGTTCATGCAGGATCCCGACCAGCTGCCGTTTGCCATAGCCCGCTGTTACTGGGTCTATGACGTGCCGGGCGATGCCGGGCGTGACGGCCATGCCTACTATACGTCGCGCGAGATGGTAGTGGCCCTGTCGGGCAGTTTCGACGTTACGGTTGACCGGGGCGACGGTTCAGCGCCTGAGAAGTTCCACCTCAACCGGTCGTACAACGCGCTGTATGTGCCTCCGATGTGCTGGCGCGAGTTCGATAATTTCTCTACAAATTCAGTGGCGCTTGTGGTGACCTCGACACTTTTCGACGAGGCCGACTACATACGCGATTACGCGCGTTTCACCGAAATTGCCTCTGATATTGATTAGTGATGCCGATGACAGATATTGATCAGTGCCGCCTGATGCGGTTGCCGCGCCATGTGTCAGACCGCGGGTCGCTCACCGAGGTGCAGAACGACGACTCGTTCCCCTTCGCCGTGAAACGTGTGTTCTACATCTACGACGTGCCCGGCGGTGCCGAGCGCGGCGGCCACGCCCACCGGCACGACCTTGAGTGCGTGATAGCCGTGAGCGGCAGTTTCGACATCGAGGTCACCAATGGCCGCGACACGAAAGTGTTCACCCTGCGGCGCCCATACGAGGCTCTGTTCGTGCCTTCGGGGCTGTGGCTGCAGATGAAGAACTTCTCGTCGGGGTCGATCTGTCTGGTGCTTGACTCTGATGTTTACAATGAGGATGACTATATCCGCGATTATGCCGACTTCCTAAAATTTTCGACCGAAGATGACAGAAATCAGATATCCGTTTCTTGACCTGGGTACAGTAAACAGACCGTATTTTGAAGAACTTGGCCGGGCAGCTTGCCGGGTAGTCGAGTCGGGACGCTATTGCGGCGGCGATGAGGTGGCGGCTTTCGAGCAGGAACTTGCCGGCATGACCGGCACCGAGTTCGCCGTGGGGGTGAGCAACGGCCTCGACGCCCTGCGCATGATACTGAAGGCCTACGTGCAGATGGGCGTGATGCGCGAAGGGGACGAGATCATCGTGCCCGCCAACACATACATCGCCTCGGTGCTTGCCATCACCGAGGCGCGCCTTGTACCGGTGCTTGCCGAGGTCTCGGCCGATACATACAACATAGACACGTCGTGCCTCGACCGTTACCTGACCCCGCGCACCCGGGGTGTGATGACTGTGCATCTGTATGGCCGTGTGGCGTATGACGACCGTCTGGCAGATTTCGTGAAAAGCCACGGCCTGAAACTTATCGAAGACAATGCCCAGGCCATAGGCGCACTTTGCGAGGGGCGCCCTACGGGTTCGCTTGGCGATGCCGCAGGTTTCAGTTTCTACCCCACAAAGAATATAGGAGCGCTTGGCGATGCCGGCGCGGTGACCACTCCCGACAAGCAGCTCGCCGATACCGTGCGCGCCCTGGCCAATTATGGCGCCGACACGGTCTACCATAATATATACAAGGGTTTCAACTGCCGCCTCGACCCGATACAGGCGGCCATGCTGAGGGTGAAACTGCCGCATACCGGTGAGGAGAACGCCCTGCGCCGCGCAAACGCCCGCGAGTATCTGACGCACATATCGAATCCGCTCGTAGGATTGCCCGGGATGCCCGCCGACGAGGCCGAGCATGTGTTCCACCAGTTCGTGATTACCTCTCCGCGGCGCGACGAGCTGCGGCAATGGCTTGCCGACAACGGCGTGGGCACCGCCGTGCACTATCCTGTGCCGGTGCACCGTCAGCCATGCTATGCCGAAGAGATGGCGCATCTCTCGCTCCCGGTGACCGAGCGGCTTGCCGGCGAGTACATCTCGCTCCCCATATCGCGTTGCACCACACCGGCCGATGCCCGCGAAATCGCTGCCATCATCAACCGGTTCGGGGCATAATATCCGGCCCGGTAATACGTTATAGAATACTATGGATTTCAAACTTAGTTCGATATATCAGCCTACAGGCGACCAGCCCGAGGCCATCGCCGAGCTTGTGAAGGGGGTCAACGAAGGGCTTCCGGCGCAGACCCTGCTCGGCGTGACCGGCTCGGGCAAGACCTTCACCATGGCAAACGTCATAGAGCAGGTCAAACGCCCCACGCTGATACTGAGCCACAACAAGACACTGGCCGCACAGCTTTACAGCGAGTTCAAGCAGTTTTTCCCCGAGAACTCGGTGCAGTATTTCGTGTCGTATTACGACTACTACCAGCCCGAGGCATACATCCCGTCGGTCGACAAGTATATCGAGAAAGACCTGATGATCAACGACGAGATTGAGAAACTGCGCCTGGCCACCACCTCGGCACTGCTGTCGGGGCGCCGCGACGTGGTGGTGATCAGCTCGGTGTCGTGCCTGTTCGGCATGGGAAATCCCGAGGATTTCAATGCCAACGTCATCGACATAAGGGTAGGGCAGAAGATTACGCGAAACGCTTTCATGCGCCGTCTGGCCGAGGCGCTTTACTCGCGCAACGAGATAGAGCTCAACAGCGGCAATTTCCGCGTAAAGGGTGATACCGTAGACATACGGCTGGCCTACGAGGACATTATCTGCCGCGTGCGGTTCTGGGGCGACGAGATCGAGGCGATTTCGACACTGCACCCCGTCGACAATACTCCGCTCGGCACTCAGGATCAGTTCAAGATCTACCCGGCCAACCTGTTCGTGACCTCGCGCGAACGCCAGGGCTCGGCGCTGGCGCAGATGTCGGTCGACCTTGGCAAAGAGGCCGACCAGTTCACCCTTGAGGGGAAACCCCTTGAGGCGCACCGCCTGATGACTCGCACGTCGTATGATATTGAGATGATACGCGAGGTGGGCCACTGTCCCGGCATAGAGAACTACAGCCGCTATTTCGACGGGCGCCAGCCCGGAATGCGGCCGTTCTGCCTGCTCGACTATTTCCCGAAAGATTTTCTCACCATCATTGACGAGAGTCACGTGACGGTGCCCCAGATCAGGGCCATGTACGGCGGCGACCTCTCGCGCAAGCAGAATCTGGTCGACTATGGTTTCCGCCTGCAGTCGGCGCTCGACAACCGTCCGCTCCGTTTCGAGGAATTCGAGTCGCTGACCAACCAGATGATATATGTCAGCGCCACCCCCGCCGACTACGAGCTTGAGAAGAGCGAGGGCGTCATTGTCGAGCAGGTGATCCGCCCCACCGGTCTGCTCGATCCGGTGATAAAGGTTCGCGGCACCGAGCATCAGATCGACGACCTGCTTGAGGAGGTCGAGCAGCGCCGCCAGCGCAACGAGCGCGTGCTAGTGACCACCCTCACGAAACGCATGGCCGAGGAGCTTACCGACTACATGACCAAGCTCAACATCAAGACCGCCTACATACACTCTGACGTCGACACGCTCGACCGTATCAAGATTCTCGACGACCTGCGCGCCGGCGTCTACGACGTGCTTGTGGGTGTGAACCTTCTGCGCGAGGGTCTGGACCTGCCCGAGGTGTCGCTTGTGGCGATACTCGACGCCGACAAAGAGGGTTTCCTGCGCTCGCACCGCTCGCTCACGCAGACCGTGGGGCGTGCCGCGCGTAACCTAAACGGCATGGTCATCATGTATGCCGACAAGATTACCGACTCGATGCAGCTCACCATTGACGAGACTGAGCGGCGCCGCGCCAAACAGCTCGCCTATAACGAGGCGCACGGCATCACCCCGCAGGCCATCGTCAAGGCGCGCAACCATATCGTCGGCCTCGACCTCAATTCAGAAGAGAACCGTCAGAAACAGTCGGCCCCCTCGCGCCGCGACGGCAAGAAACAGGGGAAGCCGGTGGCAAATCCGTTTGTGGTGCCGTACGAGAACGAATACACCACGACGGTCGACATCGCCGCCGACCCGGTAATACCCTACATGAGCAAAGCCGACATGCAGCGCTCCATCACCAAGATGCGCGCCGAGATGGTCGCTGCCGCCAAACGAATGGAGTTCATGGAGGCCGCACGCCTGCGCGACGAAATACTTAAACTTGAGAGTCTGGCAGAGAAAGCATGACAAGACATACAGAAAACAACGGTCGTCAGGCCGCTGCGCCGCGGCATCAGCTCACCGACTTCCTCCCCACCACCGTAAAAGAGATGCGTCTGCACGGGTGGGACGAGGTGGATGTGGTGCTTTTCTCAGGCGACGCGTATGTGGATCACCCCTCGTTCGGCGCCGCTGTGATAGGCCGCACGCTGTATGAGATCGGCGGCTACCGGGTGGCTATTGTTCCACAGCCGAACTGGCAGGATGACCTGCGCGACTTCAGGAAATTCGGGCGTCCGCGCCTGTTTTTCGGCGTGTCGGCGGGGGCGATGGACTCGATGGTAAACCACTATACTGCGGCGCGCCGCCGCCGCAGTGACGATGCCTATACCCCTGACGGGCGTCACGGCATGCGTCCCGACTATCCCACGATTGTCTATTCGGAGATTCTGAAGAAACTCTATCCCGATGTGCCGGTGATAGCCGGCGGCATCGAGGCGTCGTTGCGCCGCGTGTCGCATTACGATTACTGGCAGGACCGGCTGCGTCCCTCTATAATGGCCGACGCGCCGGTCGACATGATCATCTACGGCATGGGCGAGATGCCGCTTCTCGAACTGGCCCGGCGTCTCGATGCCGGCGAGCCGGTTTCGTCGATAACCGACATCCCCCAGACCGTGGTCTGGGCCGACAAGGCCGGCGAGGGGATTGTGCTGCATTCTTACGAGGAGTGCCGCCGCCACAAGCTGAGCCAGGCGCAGAATTTCAAGCATGTCGAGCAGCAGAGCAACCGCTATGCCGGCGACACGATATGGCAGGGGCACGGCGACCGGTTCGTGCGCATCAACCCTATGTATCCACCCATGACCACCGAGCAGATCGACCGTTCGTTTGATCTTCACTATACCCGCGTGCCGCACCCTCGCTACAAGGGGAAACGTATCCCGGCATACGAGATGATACGTCATTCGGTGAACATGCACCGCGGCTGTTTCGGCGGCTGCGCGTTCTGCACCATCTCGGCGCACCAGGGCAAATTCATTGCCTCGCGGAGCAAGGAGTCGATTTTGCGCGAGGTGCGTCAGGTGTGTCAGATGGAGGATTTCAAAGGATACATCAGCGACCTCGGGGGCCCGTCGGCCAACATGTACTCGATGCGCGGGCGCGACGAGTCGGTCTGCCGCAAGTGCATGCGTCCCAGCTGTCTGCACCCTAAACCGTGCAAAAACCTGAACACCGACCATTCGGCATTGCTCGACATATATCATGCCGTCGACGCCCTGCCCGAGGTGAAGAAGTCGTTCATCGGCTCGGGTGTGCGCTATGACCTGTCGATGCACCCCACCGGCGACCGCCGCATCGATGCTGTAAACCGCCGCTATAACGAAGAACTGATACGCGACCATGTGAGCGGGCGTCTCAAGGTGGCGCCCGAGCATACCGAAGACTGCGTGCTTGAGGTGATGCGCAAGCCCTCGTTCTCGCTGTTCTATGATTTCAAGAAGATTTTCGACGCTGTGAACCGCCGCGAAGGGTTGCGGCAGCAGCTGATACCATATTTCATCTCGTCGCATCCCGGCTGCCATGAAGTCGACATGGCCGAGCTTGCCATCAAGACCCGCGACCTTGATTTCCGGCTTGAGCAGGTGCAGGACTTCACCCCCACGCCCATGACCGTGGCCACCGAGATCTACTATACCGGATTCCACCCCTATACCGGCGAGAAAATCTACACGGCCACCCGCCCCGAGGAGAAACTGGCCCAGCGCCAATACTTTTTCTGGTATGACCGCGCCTACCGCCAGTCGATCGACCGCTCCCTCCGCCGCATGCACCGCCCCGACCTCATCGCCCGCCTCTTCAAGAAACAGGTCAACTGACCTTATTTCGCGCTTTTAGGTTACAGTCCCTGACTTTGGCAGGCTACCGGAGACTGGTAATAATATGAAAATAAAAACCGGAGGAACAGGTTTTACCATTCCTGACTTACATAAGTCGTGTTAAACCTGTTCCTCCGGTTTTTATAATGTCATTTGTCTCGGAATCAGCGCAGACGGTCGGCGGCTCTGAGCAGTTTCTCGTCTTTGGTGATGCCACGGTAGGCCAGCAGGGCGAAAATCAGTGCGCCCAGGAGCAGGAAGATGCTACCCTGCCACTCGTAGGGTGACTCGGGTGTGCTCCAGCCGAAATAGATGCACCCTTCGGTCACGCAGCAGCACGCGATCAGCAGAATCGAGATTACGGTCATGGCCTTCTGGCGCCTGGTGTTGCGGTACATGAATATCGCCAGGAAAAGCAACAGCGCCACCACGCCGCTCACGGTTACGAATACAGGGAAGTCGTGCGTGTAAAGCAGTTGCGTACCCGGCTCGGCCGCCGGCATGAAGAACAGCGGAGAGAAACAGAATATTACCATAAGCAGTGTGGCGAAAAGCAGCCAAACGCTCTGCCATCTTTGTATTTGCATATCGTTAGTGTCTTTTGTCTGCAAAGATAAGCATTGTGCCCGTCTTTTCAAAAAACAAACCATATCTTCTGTAGTTAGATAAAAAGAATTGATATGACAGGGCTGTATGTTAAAAAATGCAAAATAATATAATTGGTTTTGAAATTGGTGTATTGACAATTATCTTTGCAAAAAGAGAATATATGAGCAGATTGTCAATAATTCTGTCTGATATAAAACTGCAACAATACAATGATTAAGATTATGAAAAAACTCGTTCTGACTACATTGATTTTAGTAGCAAGTGTCTGCGGGATGTCGGCCCAGAAATTTGAGGCCGGTGGACTCAACTACCGTGTACTATCGAAGAGTGACCTGACTGTGACACTGGTAGGTGGCAGTATTGCTGACGGATACCTCGCGGGGGTGAAATCTGTAGTCGTGCCTGAGAATGTGACTGAGCCGGTTTCGGGGCAGACATATACTGTGGTAGCCACCGAGGGCGCGTTTTACGGCCTTGAGGATATTGAAGATGTTTCATTGCCAAACACCATCACATCAATCACATATGATTTTGTGGAGTTGCCGAATCTGGTATCGCTGAATCTGCCTGAATCGTTGGTTTCCTTGCGGGGTTTTGACACGTTGCCGAAACTCACGGAACTTGTGTTTCCTGAATCGTTGCAGACAATCTGTGATGAATCGTTTCTCTATGTCGGGCTCAAAGAGGTGGTTCTGCCTGCAAGTGTGACTCGTCTTGGCTATATGGTATTCTCGGAGATGTTCAATCTTGAACGGATTGAGATGCCTGGTATGAAACATGCCGGCACGTATGTGCTGAATGACTGTACCAAATTGAAGAAACTGGTATTGCCCCCGTGTTTCAGTCAAAATGATCTCCTCTCATTTTCAAGTGATTTTGAAGAAGTGTGGTTCGGGAGTGACGGTTCGGATGCTGAATGTATGCTTTCCGTGACAAGTTTCAAGTGCAAGCCGGATGCCGTGTACTGTGCGCGTCAGGAACCACCCGTATTCTATGATACAGAAAGAATTGATATTTACGGGATTCAGGGCAATAGTCAATATGCGTTCGGAACCATGGCCGAACTGCCGCAGGTGCCGCTGTATGTTCCGGTGGGGAAGGGGGAGACCTACAGGAACGCGCCCTACTGGGGGATGATGGATGTCAGGGAATATGACTTCTCGAACGGAATCGCGGTCACCGAGGCCGATAACAGCCACAGTACGGAGATTTACTACGACCTGACGGGCCGGAAGGTCGATAAAAATAATCTGGCGCCGGGCATATATGTCAGCGCCGGCCGCAAGATCGTGATCCGTTGACCGGGTTACCTGGCGAGGGAGAGCAGGGGGAGGAGGTCGGCGAGTCGGGCGATGTGGCGTGCGGCGCGGAAATCGTCGGGCACGTCGATGGCCTGCGAGTGGATGTTGACGCCGTCGGGGTCGTCGAGCTGTACGGTGAGCCAACCCAGGGCGTTGGGCCAGCGGAAATCTTTTGCGGGATTGTCGCCCACATAGACAAAACGGTGTTCGGCAGGGTTACGCTCCATCATCATGCGGAACGGGGTCTGCTGAGTCTTGTCGGCGCCGGTCTCGCCCGAAATCAGGATGTTGTCGGGGGCTATGTAGTCGGTAAGCCGCAGCGCCTCGATTTTGGCGCGTTGCGTGCCCGGGCGCCCGTCGGTAATCAGCCCTACGGCGATATTTTTCTCCTTAAGGCTGTCAAGCAGCTCTTTGGCTCCCGGCGAGAGCGAGATGTCGGGCACATGCGTGCGGTATATCTCTACCATTGCCGGAACCTTGAACTGAGTGTCGGGGTTGTGTTGCCACAATACTGCGCTGAGGTCGTCGAGGCCCTTTTCGGTCGACTCTGATTCCTCAAGGATAGTCAGGGCCAGTTCGGGGTGCATCTCGCCGGCGCGGCCTATCGCTCCGGCGATGGCGCGGTATGCCGATTTCACATAGTCTATCTCCTTGAAAAGGGTGTCGTCGAGGTCAAATACAACCATGGTGTCGTTGTTGGGTGCTATTCCGTTTACAAATATTTTTACGCAATGTTAACACTCCGGCGCCCCCTGTGGTTCGCCCCTGCAAAGTTAAGGAAATGGCAGCAATGTGCCGCGAAACACCGGCGATTATAATTTTAGGGGGATTTTTGCGTTATTGTAAGTGTCGGAGATGAACCACCTGCCGGCATTTTTTGCAATGAGATTCAGTATACGACATATATTCGCGGTTGTCATGGCGTTTGTGGCCGGGGCGTTGGCGCTTGCGGCCCAGGTGAACATACATGGCAAGATTGTCGACAACGAGCAGTCGCCCCTCGAGTTCGTGACCGTGCGCGTGGCCGGTACGGCAATCGGCACCACGTCGGGACTCGACGGCACTTACCGGCTGTCGGCACCCCCGACTGATACACTCACCGTGGTGTTCTCGTGCATAGGATATGACGAGATCAGGCGTCAGCTAATCGACCCCAAAGGTGACCTGGTGCTTAACGTTACCATGCGCCCAAAAGACAAGGTGCTCCAGGAGATTGAGTTCACCGATTTCCGCAAGCAGACCAACCAGATGCAGACCATCGACAAGACCGACTATCACCTGGCGGCCGACCCCACCGGCGGTTCGGTGGAGTCGATGCTCTCTACCATCGCCGGTGTGAACTCGAACAACGAGATGTCGAGCCAGTATTCGGTGCGTGGCGGCACATACGACGAGAACTCGGTATATATCAACGGCATCGAGGTCTACCGCCCGCAGCTTGTGTCATCGGGCCAGCAGGAGGGTCTGAGTGTCATCAACCCCGACCTGGTGGGCGCCATCAGTTTCTCTACCGGCGGTTTCGGCGTGGAGTACGGCGACAAGATGTCGTCGGCGCTCGACATCACCTACCGCGAGCCCGAGTCGTTCGAAGGCTCGGTATCGGCATCGCTGATGGGTGCCACGGGCGCCATAGGCACGTCGTCGCGCAAGTTCTCGCAACTGCACGGCATCCGCTACAAGCGCAACGCCTCTCTGCTCAGCTCAATGGAGACAAAGGGTGAGTATGACCCGAATTTCTTTGACTATCAGACCAACCTCACCTTCCGTTTCAGCAAGAAACTCAAGGCGTCGTTCCTGGGCAACATAGCCATCAACAACTATAAGTTCACGCCGGTGAACCGCACCACGAACTTCGGCACCTCGACCGACGCCAAGCAGTTCAAGGTGTATTTCGACGGCGGCGAGAAAGACCGGTTCGAGACATATTTCGGCGCGCTGAACCTGCGTTACCAGCACTCGCGCTCGACCGATCTGTCACTGCTGGCCTCGGGCTATCTGACCAACGAGCTTGTGGCCTACGACATAACCGGCGAATACTGGCTTGATGCGGCCGGCACAACCGGCGGCGGCAACCCCGACAACGCCATCGGCGGCGAACTGGGCGTGGGCCGCTACCACGAACATGCCCGCAACCGTCTGAAAATATCGGTGTTCCAGCTCGGCGTGGCCGGCCATACCGGCATATCGCGCCACAATCTCAGTTATGGCGTGAATTTCAGCACCCAGAAGATCATGGAGCGCACCCGCGAGTGGGAGTTGCGCGACTCGGCGGGATACACGCTGCCGTCTGACGGCCAGAACATCCGCATGATCTACAACCTGACGTCGAACCACGACCTCTCGACCACACGTTTCGCCGCCTACGCGGCCGACAGCTACCGTCTTGAGACTTCGGCCGGATTCCTGTCGATAAACGCCGGGCTGCGTTTCTCGTACTGGAGTTTCAACAAGGAGTTCCTGGTGTCGCCGCGCGCCAACGTAGCTTTCATCCCCGAGCGTAACAGCAACTGGACATTCCGTTTCGCCACGGGCCTCTACTATCAGCAGCCGTTCTACAAGGAGTTTCGTCAGCCGGTGGAAGACGCTCTTGGGAATACCGTCATCAACCTTAACAGCGAGATAAAGTCGCAGCAGAGCCTGCATTTCATTTTAGGATCTGACTTCACGTTCCGCATGATGGGTCGCCCCTTCAAGTTCTCGGCCGAGGCTTATTACAAGAAACTGAACCGGCTCATTCCGTATGAGATAGATAACCTTAAGGTGGTTTATCAAGGCGAGAACCTAACCGACGGCTATACCGCCGGACTCGACATGAAACTGTTCGGCCAGTTCGTGCCGGGCACCGACTCGTGGATCTCGTTCTCGCTGATGAAGACCGGCGAGAACCTCAACGGTGTCACCGTGCCGCGGCCTACCGACCAGCGCTATTCGCTTGCGCTTTATTTCACCGACTTCTTCCCCAAGTTTCCCAAGTTGAAATTCTCGTTGCGCGGCATACTTTCCGACGGCCTCCCCACCACGGCGCCACATTCGTCGCGCGACAAAGGGTATTTCCGTTCGCCGGCCTACAAGCGTGTCGACGTCGGGCTGCATTACGCCCTGCTCTCGCCACTTTCCGACACTGAATCGCGCACCGGGCTGCACCGCTGGTTCAAGAGCATCTGGCTCGGGGTGGATGTCTTCAACCTGCTCGACATCTCTAACGTGTCATCTTATTACTGGGTAACCGACGTCAACAACATCAAGTACGCGGTGCCCAACTACCTGACCCGCCGCCAGTTCAACGTGCGCCTCAGCATCGATTTCTGAGGCCGCCGGGGAATGGGAGGAATGGGAGTGATGGGAGTGATGGGAAAGGTCGGACGAGTCTGACTTGTCGGACAGGTCTGACTTCTTTGGGGGGTGGCTTTTCTGATGAGAGGGCGGGTGGCCGGTCAGGGGAGCGGGGTGATGAGGCGGGTGAGTGAGTCGCGGAGCAGGGAGTCTTTGGGGAGGGTGGCCCAGCCGCGGAACTGGTTGAGCGAGATTTCCACAGAGGTGTCGAGGTTGCGGTAGCGTGTGGCGAGCGAGTCGGCCACCGAGCGGCTTACGACGGCCATGCCTCCGCCGGGGAGTTCGCCGAGTCCGGCGAGTATCACCAGTTCCGGGGGGCCGTATTCGGGATCTTCCTTTATAATAATGGTGTCGCCTATTTCATGAGCGAGGTTGTTGAGTCTCAGCAGGGCCGGCGACCCCTTGACCACCCATACCGTTTTGTTGGCCAGGTCGGTCTGGGTCATGACGGCGATATTGCCGGCGGTGTCGCGCGGCTGCACTAGCACCATGCGGTCAACCACTCCCGGATCCACGAAAGCATAACGTTCCTTCAGCTCGGCCGTCACGGCGATGTCGCCCACCACGAGGCGGCATTTCCCTTCGTCGAGCCAGCTTAGGGCATCGGCCAGGCGCGTGTAGGGATGCAGACGCAGGGGGATGTTTCCGCGCTCGCATGCCCGGCGCAACATGCCGTAGTAGGGACCCGAAAGGGTGTCGCCCGAGGTGATGACACCGAATGGCCCAACTTCGATGGCCACGTTCAGAGTGTCGCCTCCGGCGGGGAGGTCGGGGCGCTCGCCGAGCCGTTTCGCCGAACATTCCTTGAGTGAGACGATAAGGGCCGCGCACGCGGCCAGCAGACCGAGATAAAGTATTATGCTCCCCTTTTTGGGCTGTAGACGCTGAAAACTCATGGCAGATAAGAATTTAGAGGCTGTGACAGGCGCTTTCTGACAGCCTCTTCGGTATATGTGCCGGTGTCAGTTGGCGAAGTCGATGCTCAGACCTAACTGGAAACGCCGGGGATTCATGGGGTAGTGGGTCATCGAGAAGTAATCTGACCCGGTGAGCCCCTGGTTGACATGCGACATCATAAGGAAGAAACGCGTCTTCGACAGCTTACAGTTCACATATACGTTTATGAACGGATAGTTGCCGACATCGGCGGCGTTTTTATTGTAGAACGCCATTGTCGAAGGCTCGAACCCGAGACTCTTGTATTTCGTGAAGTAGTCGCAGCTGACGCCGAACTGCACCTTGAGCGTGGCTATGCGGAACAGCACATAGAGGTTGGTGTTCAGGGCCAGTTTCGGCAACGGCACCACATCCTGCCGCGTCGAGGTCTGGAATGTCACCAGATTGTCCCAGTGCACGGGGCCTGCATGCAGGTTCTGGTGCAGGGTGGCGTTGACAATCTGCACGCTCCCCGACGCCTGTACCGGCAGGGCCTGGCTGTTGAAGTAGATGAGGTTCTGCACATTCTCCACGCCGGCCGATATGCGTGTGGCGGTCTTGCCGAGGGCAATCTCGCCGCCGACACGGAACGAGCGTGTCTTGCCGAAGTCGTTGTCCCAGATGAAGTGGTTCGACAGGTAATGTTTCGCGAACCAGGGGGCCGAGAGGTTGGTGAACGACCCGAAAGCGTTCACCGCCGCCGAATCGCCCAGCAGGGGGAACGATGTGGTAATGCGTCCGTCGACCTTTACTTCACCCGCCGCCTCGCCCACAAGACCTATCTGGCCGGTTATGTCGTAGTTGAAAATGCGCCCTTTCTGCCTGAGCAGCTGCGCGCCCACCCAGAGCAGTGTCTGGTTCTCTGAAGTGCGGATGTCGGGGTAGGGGTTGGGTGTGAGAATTTCGGCGGCAGCGTCCGATAGTTCGTCGGGCACCGCGGTGGTCATTTCGTAATGGCGGTTCTCGATGGTGGCGAAAGCCGCCAGCCCCGCTTTGGCCCATTTGTTGAACCCTTCGAGCAGTGACACGCCCAGCGTATTCTTCAGCGAGTGGTAGCGGGCGCGGTCTGAAGTCCCCGCCGGATTGAAGTATGTGTTGCGCCAGAACTCGGCGCCCTCGTTGGGGTCGTTGTCAAGGAACTTATGCCACCCGTCGGTGTAGCGCAGGGTCCAGATGAAACTTGTCACCGGCACGAGCGTGCGTTTCACGGTGGTGTCGTTCACCTGCTCCTCCTTGTAGAAACCGAGCTTATAGCGGGTGTTGAGCCACAGGTCGGTGCCGTTGGTGCGGTTCTGGGCGTGGGTCAGGTTCACCGGGATGTCTTTCGGGTTGACCGATGTGTTGCCCCCCTGAACCTCGGCCGGGTCGGTGATGTAGAGGTCGTCGGTGATGCCGCCGTTGGCCATCGCCGTGAGGTTGTAGTGGGTGAAAAGCCCCTGGAACTCCACGCGCTCGCCGGTGTACGACCCCGAGAAACCCCAGTTGAGGTTCTTGGCCGCCTGGTTTGTGTACGAGCCTTTCGAGTAGAGATAGTCAAGCAGGGCGCCTACCTGTATGCGCGGCCCCGCGTTGCCCGAGAATGTGAGGTTCAGCGCGTCCTGTCCGGTATCGCTTCCCCCGCCGAAGGCATAGCTCAGCAGGGTCATGGGGATGCGGGTGTTGTAGAACCGGGCCTTGTCAAGAGTGGGAATCCAGGTCTCTATGGCGTCGCGGAACATGAAATCGCTCATCGGCTTGCGTTCCGACCATATCATCTGGCGCCCCTCGGCACAGTAATTGCCCGTGGCGGCCCATGCTGTCGATACCTCCTGGGGCACATAGCGGTGACTGTAGTTTTCATACAGCGTATCGATGGTCTCGGGCACGCGCACACCCAGCGGGCCCGAGACTCCCCAGGCATACGACGGCTCTACCACCGTTTTCTTTGCGGAGGCAGACAAGACGGTAACAGCCATCACCGCTGCCACCGCCGCCCAGAGCCATTTCCCGCCCCGGCGTCTCATC
>CALJBF010000214.1 GCA_938027385.1 uncultured Porphyromonadaceae bacterium
GCCACTCCCGGCTATTATTAGCGGCTTAACGGCTCTCAGCGGCCGCTTAGCCTCCGATAGCGCACACAAAAAAAAGAGCCCTCCCATCCGGAGCGACATTGCTCCGCCCTGGGGAGGACTCATGCAAGCTGGAGTCAGGGAATTTCTTTATGCCCGGGGTTGCTTACCACGGTGCGGGAAAATACCTGCCCTATGGATTACTTGCCCTGATGCTCGTATTTAAGTGTGAGCGTGGGCTGGTCGCATACTTCGGCGGGGCCGAAATACTGGATGGGACCAGGGTAAACGTAGCAGGTATTGTATGCCCAGTCATCGCGCTGAGAGGCGAATTTCTGGAAGGGCGCACCGTCGAGGCGTACCAGAGCCTTCTGGATCACAGGTTTCATCTTGCCGTTGCGGCGCTCCATGTTCATCATCATGGTGATGGGTATACCGCCGGCAATCCACTGCACAGAAGGTTTGGTGAGGTTGCGTACCGACGACATGTAACCGGTCATGCCGGCCTTGATAAGGCATGCGGCATTGAAACCGAGAGCGTAGCAGTAGTCGGCGTCGAAGTTCGACGGATCGGCGCAACGGCCCTCGTAGCCGAAGAAGTGGTGAAGCGACGAGAATTTGCCGTCGTAGTTACCTTCGGCACGCATCTCCTCAAGACGCTTTGCAACCATCTCTGAGAGCAGTTTCTCGGTCTCGATGAGCGAAACCTGCACGTTGCCGTGGGGGTCACGGTCGAGCATGAGCTGACGGGCCACACCTTCGGGAAGTGAAACGAATGTAGCGCGGTTCTCGTCGTCGAGGTGCTCGATCACCCACTGGCGCTGGTTTTCGGCTTTACCGAATTCCTCGGCATTCTTGGCGAGCATATCGTTGAGCTCGGCGATGAGACGTTTCACGGCGGGGATGAACTCGATCAGGCCTTCGGGGATGAGCACGGTACCGAAGTTCATGCCGTTCTTGGCGCGGGCAGCCACAACGCCGGCAATCTGGTTCACCACGTCGGCGAGGCTCTGGTTCTTGGCCTCTACCTCCTCAGAGATGATGCAGATGTTGGGCTGTGTCTGCAGGGCGCACTCAAGGGCGATGTGGCTGGCCGAGCGGCCCATCAGCTTGATGAAGTGCCAATATTTCTTGGCTGAGTTGCAGTCGCGCTGAATGTTGCCGATTACCTCAGAATAAACCTTGGTGGCGGTGTCGAAACCGAACGATGTCTCGATAACCTCGTTCTTCAGGTCGCCGTCAATGGTCTTGGGGCAGCCGATGACCTGCACGCCGGCGTTGATGCTCTTGTAATATTCGGCGAGCACAGCGGCGTTGGTGTTCGAATCGTCGCCGCCGATGATTACGAGCGCCGAGATGTTGAGCTCGCGCAGAATCTCGAGACCCTGGTCGAACTGCTCTTTTGTTTCAAGTTTCGTGCGGCCCGAGCCGATGATGTCAAAACCGCCGGTGTTGCGGTAATCCTTGATGATCTCGGTGGTCAGCTCCATGTAGCGGTGCTCTACGAACCCGCCGGGGCCCATGAGGAAACCGTATAGTTTCGAGTCTCGGTGCACCTTTTTGATGCCGTCGAACAGACCGCAGATGACGTTGTGACCGCCGGGGGCCTGGCCACCCGAAAGGATGACACCCACGTTCATGGGTTTCGAGGGAGCGGTCTGGGTTGCCTTCTCGAACTTGAGCTCGGGCAGACCATAGGTGTTGGGGAACAGAGCCTTGATGTCGTCCTGGTCGGCGACAGAGTTTGTGGGCTCACCTGCCACAGCCTTCACGGCACCGGTAAGCACGATGGGGAGTTTGGGCTGATAAGCGGCACGAGCCTTCTGCAATGCGCTCTTTTTCATGTTGTTCTGTATAGTGTTGCTGTTAGAAATTTCTACTCACAAAGTTACGAAAAATGGCCGATTGTTAATGTGAAATTTATTTAACCGGGGTGATGAGGTTATAGACGGCGTGGCGCGATAAAAACTGTCAGAAACACATATCGTGCTGCGAAATGGCTTACAATCTTCATTGCACACGGTCGCTCGCGACCGACACTGCGACAAAAGTTGTAAAAATTTGTTAATTACGCCGCGCGTGGATGCGCTTAACTAAATAAGAAAAAACAGAAAAGCCTGCGGGCAGAATGACCTACAGGCTTTTGTGGGGTGAAATGTGGGTCTCGAACCCACGACCTTCGGAACCACAATCCGACGCTCTAACCAACTGAGCTAATCTCACCATCTGTGTGCTTGCCCTGGCGGGTTTGCGAGTGCAAAGGTACGCCAAATTTTTTAAATACCAAATCTTTCGTCAAAAAAAAATTTGTGTGAGCGGTTTGAATGGTGTCGGATGAGGTGGAGGTGCGAACCAAAACAACCAAAAACCGGGGAATAAGGCCGCGGTCGCGACCCGCACCACAAGAACCAACAGCCATGCCGATTACCACCCCCGCTCTCATATTTCTTTACATAAAAAGAACCAGACGAACCAAAGGAACCAGTGGTTGGTGCGGGATCAGTGAGGGATGGGAAAATAAATGGCTGGTTCGTCTGGTTCCCCTGGTTCTTTAAACTAAGAAAAGAACCAGACGAACCAAAGGAACCAGTGATGGTGTGTAAACGGCGATAGGAGGAAAAATGGGGGCTGGTTCATCTGGTTCCCCTGGTTCTTGAAATTGAGATATAGAAACAGAAGAACCAACACTCATGGGTTGAGCATGGGTGTTGGTTCCTATGGTTCGGGCCGCGACCGCGGCTTATAAATATCTTTGGTTGTTTTGGTTCGCTAAGACAAGATTATGACGGTTCTGTCACTGGCGCGGGTAGATGGCGCCGGTGGCGGCAAGCAGGGTATTCTGCATCAGCGACACGATTGTCATGGGCCCCACACCGCCCGGCACAGGGGTGATGAAACGGCATTTGGGCGCCACAGCGGCAAAGTCGACATCGCCGCTGAGACGGAAACCGCTCTTGCGGGTGGCATCGGGCACGCGGGTGGTACCGACGTCAATCACGGTGGCACCCTCGCTGACCATGTCGGCGGTCACGAACCCGGGGCGCCCCATAGCGGCGATGATGATGTCGGCGCGACGACATACCTCGGCCAGATCGCGCGTGCCGCGGTGGCATACGGTCACGGTGGCGTCGCCGGGGTACCCCTTGCGCATCATCAGCGTGGCCACGGGCTTGCCGACGATGTTGCTGCGCCCCAGCACCACACAGTTGGCGCTCTGCGTGGGCACATTATAACGTTCAAGCAGGGTCATGATCCCCTTGGGGGTCGCGCTCTCGAAACAGGGAAGACCGATAGAGAGGCGCCCGACGTTGATGGGGTGGAAACCGTCTACATCCTTGCGGTAGTCGATGGCCTCGATGACCTTCTGCTCCGAGATATGACGCGGCAACGGCAGCTGCACTATAAAGCCGTCGATACTGTCGTCGCGGTTCAGGCGGTCGACCTCGGCGAGAAGTGTGGCCTCGTCTACATCATCCTCGAACCTGATGAGCGACGATGTGAAACCGCACTCGCCGCAGGCTTTCACCTTCGAGGCTACGTATGTCTCACTGCCGCCGTCGTGGCCCACGAGAATTGCCGCAAGGTGCGGCGCACGGCGTCCCGAGGCTACGATGCGGTCAACCTCGGCCTTGATTTCCTGTTTGATGGCGGCCGCGGTGGCCTTTCCGTCGATAAGCTCCATAGTGTATAGTGATTATGGGTGGAATCCTGATGGTATCAGTGACGCTGTTTGCGCATCTGGCGCACCTGGCGCATCATCTGCATGGGGTTGCGCAGGCCCGAGGCAGCCTTCATCATCTTGCGGGTCTGCTCGAACTGCGTGAGCAGGCGGTTCACCTCCTGCAGGTTGGTGCCCGATCCGGCGGCTATGCGCTTGCGGCGGCTGCCGTTGATGATTTCGGGGTGCAGACGCTCCTGCTCGGTCATCGACGAGATGATGGCCTCGATACCCTTGAATGCGTCGTCGGGGATGTCGACATCCTTAAGGGCCTTACCCACACCGGGGATCATGGCGGCGAGATCCTTGATGTTGCCCATCTTCTTTATCTGGTTTATCTGGGCAAGGAAGTCGTTGAAGTTGAATTCGTTGCGTGCTATCTTGCGCTGGAGCTCGCGGGCTTTCTTCTCGTCGAACTGCTGTTGGGCGCGTTCCACGAGCGAGACGATATCGCCCATGCCGAGGATACGGTCGGCCATTCGCGAGGGGTGAAAGACGTCGATGCCGTCAAGTTTCTCGCTTGTACCCACAAACTTGATGGGCTTGGTGACCACGGTACGGATCGACAGAGCCGCACCGCCGCGGGTATCGCCGTCGAGCTTGGTGAGCACCACGCCGTCGAAGTCGAGGCGGTCGTTGAACTCCTTGGCGGTGTTGACGGCATCCTGACCGGTCATCGAATCGACAACGAACAGGGTCTCTGAGGGATTGATGGCTTTCTTTATGGCCTCGATCTCGTCCATCATCTGCTCGTCGACAGCCAGACGTCCGGCGGTATCGACAATCACCAGGTCGAGGTGGTTCTGGCGTGCGTAATCTATGGCGTGGCGCGCAATCTCCACGGGGTTCTTGTTACCCTCTTCGGTATAGACGGGCACGTCGATCTGTGAGGCAAGCACCTTGAGCTGCTCAATGGCGGCGGGACGGTACACGTCACCGGCCACGAGCAGGGGGCGTTTCCCCTTCTCGCTCTTGAGTTTCTTGGCAAGCTTGCCCGAGAAGGTTGTCTTACCGGAACCCTGCAGACCCGACATCAGTATCACGGCGGGGTTGCCTGTGAGGTTGAGCTGTGCGGTCTCGCCGCCCATGAGGGTGGCAAGCTCGTCATGCACGATCTTCACCATCAGCTCCTGGGGCTTGATGGCGTTGATCACGTTCTGACCGAGGGCCTTTGCCTTTACGGTATCGGTGAATGTCTTGGCGACCTTATAGTTTACGTCGGCGTCGAGCAGTGCGCGGCGCACATCCTTAAGGGTCTCGGCGACATTTATTTCGGTGATTTTGCCTTCACCTTTTAAGAGTTTGAAACTTCTTTCAAGTTTCTCGCTTAGATTCTCGAACATATATCGGTAGGGCTTAGAGCTTGTTTGTGGCCGTGTCGGGGAAAATTACCGAGGGGCGGAAAGTGCGCGCCTCGTCGGGTGTCATGCGGGCGTAGGCCATTATGATGACGATGTCGCCGGGCTGTACCTTGCGGGCGGCGGCGCCGTTGAGGCAAATCACGCCCGAGCCGCGCTCGCCGGGGATGGCATAGGTGTCGAGGCGTTCGCCGTTGTTGTTGTCGACGATGTAGACGCGCTCGCCGGGGAGGATGCCGGCGGCATCCATCAGATCCTGGTCAATGGTTATACTACCTATATAATCAAGACAGGCCTCGGTGACGGTGACGCGGTGTATCTTTGATTTCAGTATTTCGAGCTCCATGTATCAGAGGCTGTGGAGGGTTCAGACGTTGAATTTGATGTTGTCGATAAGCCTTACATCACCACAGTATACGGTGACACACCCCACGGCGGGAGCGGTGTGCGGGGCATCCCACGTGGCGAGGGGCTGCATTGTCAGCGGGTCGACAATCTCGAAATACTCGGTTTCGAGGCCGTCGACCGCGTCGATGGTATCCTTGACCCACTTTTTCACCTCGGCAAGCGGTGTGGCCGGCGCCATATCCACGGCTTTGGCAAGTGTGGCGTGTATGGCCGGCGCTATGGCGCGCTGTGCCGGTGTGAGGCGCACGTTGCGGCTGCTCATGGCCAGGCCGTCGGCCTCGCGGCAGATGGGGCAGTCGACAATCTCAAGGTCAAACCCTTCAAGCTCGACCATACGGCGTATCACGGCAATCTGCTGGAAATCCTTCTCGCCGAAATAGGCGCGCGTGGGGCGCACCATATCGAAGAGGCGGCTCACGATCTGTGCCACGCCGTTGAAATGGCCCGGACGCATGGCACCCTCCATCACCTCGGCCACGGGGCCGAGATCGAACACGCGGGTGTCGGGTTCGGGATAGACCTCCTCGACCGTGGGCATGAAAGCATAGTCCACACCGGCGGCCTCAAGGCGTGCGGCATCGCCCTCCTCAGTGCGCGGATAGGTGCGGAGGTCTTCCGGGTTATTGAATTGCGTGGGGTTCACGAATACACTCACAACCACCACGTCGTTTTCGCGGCGGGCGCGGTCGACCAGAGATATGTGACCGTCGTGCAGGGCACCCATGGTGGGCACAAGCCCCACAGACTCGCCGTTTTCGCGGCGGCCGGCCAGACGGTCACGCAACAGGTCGACACTTCTGATTATTTCCATTGTCAAATGAAATTTTCAGGAAAAGATAAACAGTTGTCTGAAATCTGTGTGAAAAAACATTATTTCACGCGAGTTCAACGGGCGCAAAGGTAGCTATTTTTTCGGAATTTACCTAACTTTGCACACTCTAACAGCACCCGCCACATGCAACAGGAATTTGAATCATCACTGCTTGAAAGCGCAGTCACCGAAATATCGCGCCTCCCCGGCATCGGACGCAAGACAGCCCTGCGTCTGGCTCTGCACCTGCTCAGGCAGGAGACTTCGGTGGCCGTAAGCCTCGGCGAATCGATAATAAACATGCGGCGCGGCATACGCTACTGCCGGGTATGCCACAACATATCCGAGGCCGACATCTGCCCGATATGCGCCGACACCCGCCGCGACGCCTCGACGGTCTGTGTTGTCGAGTCGGTAAAGGATGTGCTGGTGTTCGAGAACACGCGGCAGTACCGCGGGCTGTATCATGTATTAGGTGGAGTGATCTCGCCCATCGACGGCGTGGGACCCGACCAGCTGCAGATCGATTCGCTCGTACAGCGTGTTGCCTCGGGCGAGATCTCGGAGGTCATCCTGGCCCTGAGCGCCACCATGGAGGGCGACACCACCGAATATTACATCTACCGCCGCCTCAAGGCCCTGGGCCGTGACGTGAAAATCACACAGCTGGCACGCGGTGTGGCCGTGGGCAACGAAATCGAATACACCGACGAGGTAACCCTGGGACGCTCGCTGCTGAACCGCACGCTTTTCTCCGACTCGACAAGTTTCTGACCATGACACTACCCGACGTGACACTGCGGGCTCTTGAGCCTGACGACACCGACTGCATCTATGCCTGGGAAAACCTTGGCGACAGCTGGCAGTACGGCTACGCACCGGCGCCGCTGTCTCGTCACCAGATATGGGAATACATTCAGAATTACGACGCCAACCCCGTCACCGCGGGTCAGTTGCGCCTGATGGTCACCGATGCGGCAGGAAACCGTGCCGGTGCCGTGGACCTTTATGAAATAGACATGCTTAACCGGCGCGCATACGTCGGGATAATGATAGCCCCGGGATTCAGGGGGCATGGTTACGGCACCGCGGCCCTTGAGAGCGTGGCTCGCTACTGCCGCGACGTGCTGGGACTGCACCGCCTGTGGGCCGAAGTCGGCGCCGACAATGCAGCGTCGCGGGCGCTGTTTGCACGTGCCGGCTACCGGGCTGTGGCCAGCCTGCCGGAAAGATGCCGCCGCGGGGATGATTATGTGGATACCATCCTCTTCAGCCGTCCGCTCAGTTATACTGCGGATTGACGGGGTGATAGAGCCAGTTGCGGTATGCCGGCCCCATACGGCGCACCATCTCATACCAGAACGAGTCGCCGTCGTGCCTGAGGATATCGGCGTTCACCGGCTGCGGTCCCACTGCCCAGACATGCCGGGAGATTTCTGATTCAAGCTGAAACGGATCCCAGCCGCTGTAGCCTACGAAAAATCGCATTCGCCCCTCGGTCTCGCACCCCATGTTCACATACGAGCGCACACTGTCGAAGTCGCCGCCGATATACAGTCCGCGTGCAAGCTCACGCGCCCCTTTGAACTCGCCGGGGAGGGTATGTATATAGAAAAGCCTGTCGGTAGACAGCGGGCCACCGCAGAATATAGGCACGTCCACCGAATCGTCTATCCCCTCTATGGCCTCGCCGAGTGTGTAACCTGTCGGCTTGTTGAGCACCAGGCCCATGGCCGACTTGCCACGCTCATACTCGACAAGCGAGATCACGGCGTGGTTGAAATATTCCTCGCGCAGAAACGGTTCGGCCACCAGCAGGTCACCCACCACCGGCTGGCGTGTCGGCATGTTTATGCGGAACAGCGAGGTATCAAGATTTGGCATATCCATACACATCTCGGTTATAACTGGTAATAGTCGGGAGGCGCCGGCGGCTGGCAGACACACACGCCCCATACGGCGAAGTTACCTCTTTTATATGTTAAAAACAAATAACCCGCCCCACTTTATGCATTATTTTGCAAAAAATTA
>CALJBF010000215.1 GCA_938027385.1 uncultured Porphyromonadaceae bacterium
CCAGACGCCACTGCGCCTTAAGTTAATAGCATTGTGTAGCGACCCTACAATGAATTGTACAGCATTTAAATACAATTACATCACGCTCCTTATCATAATATCATCAATTTGCTGTGGACGCTGAGTTTAAGGATTTCATAAGACATCATGAAAACGACGACCCGGTCAGGCTGAGGTTCCGTTACCACAACGACCCGCGCCCCTGGCTGGCAGTGGCATTGAGTCATATCGAGGCGTTGCCGAAAGGGCGCCGGAAATTCGGTGCCGACGCCGGAACAGAAGATGGCTGGCCCCGTCTGTTTCCGTCACGGCTTGCGGTGGAACAGGCCACGCCGCCGGAGGTGGCGCGGATTAACGCCATGTTCGTCAATACCGGTGACCGGGTACTCGACATGACAGCCGGACTCGGTTCCGATGACCGCGAGATGGCTTTGCGTGGCGCACGCCTTACTATATTTGATCTCAATGAGGCCAATGCCGGAGCATTGCGCGAGAATTTCAGCGATCTACCGGATGTCGGGGTGATTTGCGGCGACTCGGTGGAATGGCTCGGCGGATATGACGGCTTGCCTTTCGACGTGATTTTCATAGATCCCGCACGTCGCGACGCCAACGGCGGCCGCGTCTATAACCTTCGTGACTGCACACCTGACATAACCGAACACTACGCGCTCATTGCCCGCAACACGCGGCGCCTCGTGGCAAAGCTGTCGCCGATGCTCGACATCACGCAGACATTCCGTGACCTGCCCGACTGCCGCGAGATTCATGTGATGGAGCAGGGGGGTGAGGTCAGGCAACTGCTCGCAGTGTGCGATTTCCGCTCAGACTCAGGTATTGATGACGCAGATCGCCGTGTGGTAGTGCACGGCCCCGGCTGGCGCTATGACTTTACGATGCCGGAGGCTGCTGAAACAGATGCGTCCATAGTTGAGCCAAAGGCCGGGGATATCCTTATAGAACCTACTCCGGCGATGATGAAAGCAGGAGCCTTTCCGCTGGTGGCTTCGCGTTTCGGATGGGATATAGTGTCGGCGCAGTCGCATCTGTTTGTGTCGGAAAAAGAGCCGGCCGGAGATACCCCCGGCCGGAAGATGCGTGTCGTGGCTGTTTACAGGCTCACGTCATCGTCGTTGAAGAAAATCGGAAAAGAGATCGGCGGCGCCGAGATTGCGGTGCGCAATCTGCCGGGCTTTACACCCGAGAGTCTGCGCAAGCGGCTCGGCATAGCCGACAGTTCAGCGCGTCGCCTGGTCGGCACCACTCTGGCTGACGGCAACCGTGTGCTGATCCTTTGCGACAAG
>CALJBF010000216.1 GCA_938027385.1 uncultured Porphyromonadaceae bacterium
TGCTGGTGAACAACGAAGACAAATACCCTCTCATGAGCGTGTTCAAACTGCACCAGGCCATCTCGCTGTGCCATCTTTTTGACCAAAGAGGGACATCGCTTGACAGTGTCGTCACACTCCGTCGAAATGAGCTTAATCCCGACACATGGTCACCGATGCTGAAAGACCACACCGGCGACGAGCTCACGATGCCGGTAAGGGAACTGCTCGTCTATACTCTCACACAGAGCGACAACAACGCCAGCAACTGGATGTTCAGCAATATCGAGCCTGTAACCGCCACAGACAGCGTTGTCTCTACCGTCATACCGCGCGGAAGTTTCCGTCTTGAAGTCACCGAGGCCGATATGTGGAGTGACCATTCGCTCTGTTACCGCAACCATTCGTCGCCTCTCGGGGCTGCGGAACTGATCAACCGCCTGTTTACCGACAGCATACTCAGCCCCGGCGCCGCGGATTTCATCCGCACCACGTTGCGGGAATGCAAAACCGGGGCCGACCGCATCGCGGCACCGCTGAAAGACCGCGAAGAGGTTGTTGTGGCGCATAAGACCGGCTCGGGTTTCCGTGACAGCAACGGCATCCTAACGGCCCACAACGATGTCGCTTTTGTCGAACTCCCCGGGAACCGCCATTATGCCCTGGCTGTTCTTGTAAAGGATCTCAACGGCTCTGAATCGTATGCTGCGGCGGCGATAGCACGCATCTCGGCTATAGTCTACGACTGGACAAGCAAAAGCGTTGACCTCAAGTAAAAACATTAACAAACAGATATGATGAAGAATTTCAAGCCTCAGGCATGGGTACTCCCCCAGCCCGCACTGATTATCGGCACCTATAACGCCGATGGAACACCTAACGCCATGAACGCCGCCTGGGGCGGTCAGTGGGACTATCACGAGATTGCAATCTCGCTCGGCTCGCACGCCACTACCGACAACCTTAACCGGTGCGGAGAGTTCACGATTGCCTTCGCCACAGAAGACACAATGGTGGCCGCTGATTATGTCGGCATCGAGAGCGCCCGCAAAAATCCGGACAAGATGAATCCTACCGGCTGGAAATCAGAGAAGGGCGCCAATGTGAACGCCCCGGTATTCGACTGTTTCCCCATGACGATGGAATGCCGCATAAAAGAGAAGATCCACGAATCGGAGACAGGGTTCTATCTCGTAGCCGAAATCGTCAGCATACTCTGCAAGGAGGAATATATTGCCGAGGACGGCAAGCCCGATGTGGAGAAAATGCGCCTGATCACATTCGACCCTGTTCACAACGGATACATCGCCCTCGGCAAGCGCGTGGGCAATGCTTTCCATGACGGAAAGGCACTCAAGCAGAACAACTGACCATTGTCGCAACAGCAGTATGATCGAATATATAAAAGGAGCGCTCGCACAACTGTCGCCGACCGAGGCGGTAGTCGAGGCATGCGGTGTCGGCTACCTCATGAAGATTTCGCTCAACACATACGAACCGCTGAAC
>CALJBF010000217.1 GCA_938027385.1 uncultured Porphyromonadaceae bacterium
TTCCTTTTCATCACCCCGCAGAAGGCGCCTGCGAGCACGGCAACATCCGTTTTATACCGCCGTTTTACACCGCCTATACACTATCAGCCAAATAAATGCGTCGATTTTCCGGCCGGTTTTGTATTCTTGTAAAAAATTTTTGCTACATTTGGCGAAATTATCGGGCATCGCCGCCAATAACCTGTTTTACCGACGCGCGCCGCCCGTTGCCATTGTGGCCCCGGCCTCATGCCACACAGCCGCCGCACCTGCGGGGGGCGCCTGTGACAGAATGGCCAAAAGCCTTATGTTCCTGTTCTTAACACCACTTATTTACAGTTTATGGAAACGCTCCGACAGGGTCTTGAAGTACCCGAAAACGACAAGGCCCTCACCCCTGCCCCCCAGGCAGAAGAAACCCCTGTAGCAGAAAACGCCCCCGTGGCCCCCGATGCACCTGAAACCTCCGGTGTACCCGAGGCCGCCACGGCAACCGAAACCCCTGCGGCCACCGACACCACTGTGGCCGAGCAAAGCGAGGCTCCCGCCCCCGCCGAGGATGATGCCCCCGACGGCGAGGCCATGCTTGACATCGAGGAGGAAGAGGCACGCGCCCTGCGACAGCCCGATACCCGCACGAAAGATGACATTCTGGCCGAACTCACAGAGCTCGCCGCCAAAGATGCCGCAGAAATAGCACGTGAGGATATCGCCCGCAGCAAACAGCGGTTCTATGCGCTCCGTAAACTCGAACTCGAGGCCGAACTTGAGGCTTATCTCGCCGAGGGGAACGACCCCGAGGCGTTCAAACCCGCACTCGACCCCGCCGAGGAACAGCTCAAGGCCCTGTTGACTGAAATCCGCGACAAGAAAGCCGTGCTCGCCGCCGCCGAAGAGGCGCGCCGCGCCGAGAACCTGGCCCGCAAACGCGCCCTGATCGAGGAGCTGAACTCGCTGGCCGCAGATACCGACAACGTAAACCGCGCCTTCCCGCGTGTGAAAGAGATACAGGCCGAGTTCAAGGCCATCGGCGAGGTTCCCCCCACCGATGCCACCGAACTCTGGAAAAGCTATCAGGGTGCCGTAGAGCAGTTCTACGACCAGCTCAAGGTGAACAAGGATCTGCGCGACTACGACTTCCGCAAGAACCTCGAACTGAAGACCCTGCTCTGCGAGGAAGCCGAGAAGACAGCCGCCGAAGATGACATTGTGCTCGCCTTCAAGCGCCTGCAGAACCTCCACGACGAATGGCGCGAGACCGGCCCCGTGGCCAAGGAACAGCGCGAGGCCATCTGGGCACGTTTCAAAGAGGCCTCGGCAGTGATAAACAAGCGCTACCAGACATTCTTCGAGGAGCGCAAGGCCCGCGAGGCCGAGAACGAGAAGGCCAAGACCGAAATCTGCGAGCGCGTGGAGGCTCTCGACTTCTCGTCGATAAAAGGCTATGCCGGCTGGGACGAGATGACCGAGAAGATTCTGGCCGCACAGGCAGAATGGAAAAAGATCGGTTTCGCCTCGCGCAAGGTTAACAACGCCCTCTTCGCCCGTTTCCGCGGCGTGTGCGACAAGTTCTTCACCCTCAAGGCCGAGCATTACCGCGCCATGAAAGATGAGCTGGCCGCCAACCTTGAGAAGAAAATCGCCCTCTGCGAGAAAGCCGAGGCCCTGAAAGACTCGACCGACTGGCGCAAGACAGCCGATGCCCTTGTGGCCCTGCAGAAAGAGTGGAAGACCGTGGGCGCCGTGGCCAAGAAACACAGCGACACGGTATGGCGCCGTTTTCAGCAGGCGTGTGACTCGTTCTTCGAGAACCGCAAGAAGAACTACAGCGACTCGCGCTCGGTCGAGCAGGCCAACCTGCAGGCCAAGCGCCAGGTGATCGCCGACCTCAAGGCCATCCCCCTCGACTCACCGCGCGCCGAGGCAATGCCCAAGGTAAAGGAA
>CALJBF010000218.1 GCA_938027385.1 uncultured Porphyromonadaceae bacterium
TGTCAAGGGTGCCGTCAGGCCTCACGGCCTCGCGACATACCCGCTCTCCTATCGCCGAGATTATGCGCGGGTCGGAATCCATTATGCGTTTGGCCTCCGAGTCGCAGTCATATACCTCATATCCTTTGGCCGCAAGAATGCGACACACCACAGATTTGCCACTGCCGATGCCGCCGGTTATTGCGATAAGACGGGATTTCATTTCTCTTCAATTACAAATTCCACCTCTGACGGCCTGACCGAAACGAACCGGTAATAATTGGGCAACGGCAATACCGTCACGGGGAGTTTTTTCTCGCCGGGTCTGTAAGCACTGAAGTCAACGACAACCTTCACCGGCGACGAGTCACTGTTATAGAGACTTTTCGGCAAAAGGTAATCGACCTCGGCCATGGAGGGGAATGTCACAAGGCGTTTCCCTGCCGGAACATTCCGTTGCGAAATCTCCACTTTCCGGGTCTTGGTGACAAGCGGCTCGACCGGAATGGTAACCTTTATCTGCGACGGTACGGCGCGCATGCCGGGAGGCACAATCAGCGCGGCCGAGACATGTGCGGTATCGGTCAGCCCCGTGAGGATGATGGGTTGGGTAGTAAGGGTTTTGATTCGGGAGCGCTCTTTTGAATTGGAGTAGAGCATCACGGTATCGGTCGACAGCGTGACGCGGCCGAAGGCTACCGCCGACGGAGCGGGGCGCACGTCGGCGTCGATGCGTACTTTCACCGGTACACCCGGATTAGTCGTATAATGCAGCGAAAGCGAGTCGGGACGCACGGCGATTATGGTGGCTGATGACCCGAATATATTCCTGACGGCCGAATTGAGCTGCGCCTGCGTCATTAGCAGGTTATGGTCGCCGACTTTTGAGAACTCGTCATAATTGACGGTAAGCTCCGGCTGGGTATTCCATGTGAATTTCATCAGTGCACTCCCTTTGTCTTTGACGGAAACGCTGACAGTGGGATTTGCGCCGGAGATTATGGTCATGTTGTCGGGGAACCCGGCAAGCTTGAGTTTCAGCCGATAGTCGTGCTGAACCTCGTCATTAAGCGCCATCAGCACCCAGAACACCGCCGATATGGCCAGAAATACAAGAAAAGTGAGGGCATTGCGCCCCTTTACGGTGCGCAAGCCCTCTTTTACTTTATCGTATAACTGACGCGGATTCATCGGCATGAACTGTCACCTGCATTAGAGGTTGCCGGTGCGGTATCAGTTGGCTTTTGCGGCCTGCTGTTCCTGAGCCTCGGCGGCCGAAGGATATACCGAGCCCTTATCGATCTCGATAGTCACGTCATTGGCTATCGAAATCATCATCGAGGTCTCTTTGATCTCCTTGATGCGGCCGTAGATACCGCCGGCGGTGATGATTTTGTCACCTTTCTTGAGACCTTCGCGGAATTTCTTGATCTCTTTCTGTTTCTTCTGCTGGGGGCGGATCATCAGGAAGTAGAAGATGGCGATCAGCAGGACTATCATGATCATGCTTGACCAGCCGGAGCCCTGGCCGGCTGCGGCGGCATCGAGGGTAATGAGATTTGATAACATTTCGGTTCTGTTTTCTGGTGTTGGGAATTAGTTCTTTGTTTTCCGGGAGAGAATCTGGAGTCTGAGTGCTGTGCGGCAGGGTTATTTCAGAAGTTTGCCCTCTTCGCGCAGATAATTGCTGACGCTGAAGAGCAGACCGTTGATGAACTGACCGCTGCGGGGCGAGCTGTAATAGTTGGCGATCTCGATGAACTCGTTGATGGTGACGGGCACCGGCACCGACGGGATGTTGAGCATCTCGGCGATTGCCGTGATGAGAATCACGATATCCATGAACGCGAGGCGCTCGGGATCCCACTGGTTCGAGTTGATGAACTTATCGATATAGCCACGATACTCCTCGCGGTGATTTACAGCGTCGACAAACAGCTCGGGCCCGAAACGGGCGTCCTCCTCATCCTTGAACATGGGCAGGAGGTTTATCTCGCGGTTACCGGTCACGGCCATCTGCCTGATGGTCTTGGTGACGAATGTGCCGATGATGGCAAGGTCGTCGTTCCAGTATACCGATTTCGACTCAAGAGCCTCGGCCAGTGCGTCAGACGGATAGATGACATTCTTGAGCAACTGACGCCAGAGGTCGCAGTCGGCGGCCAGCGACTGGCTGTCTGAGGCCATGTACTCCTTGTATATCTCGGACTCGCGTATGTTGTCCATCAGTTCCTTGAGCAGGAAATAGTCGCTGTCCCACGAGATGGGGTGTTTCTTGGCATATTCCTCGATGGCGGGATGTGCGGCAATCGCCTCTACGAAACGGTTGTTCACGAACCGCATGTTGGGGTTGAGGTCTTCAGGCGTGGGACAATATTTCTCTTTGGCGCTCTCAAGACGCTCAGCCTCCAGACGGGTGAGGTTCACCGGCAGAAGAAGAAGGGCGTGATAGAGGTCGTATGCCTTTTCAAGCGATGTGTCGAGGGCTTTGCGGGCATTGACAAGCGAGGCACGTGTGTCATGGAAACTCGTGAGCGTGTCTTTGAGCATGGCGAATGCCATTTCATAGCCTGCGAGCGTGAATTCGGGATTTTTGCGGGCGGCCTCGATGAAAAGCGGCTCCTTCATGATGACGGTGGCCATCACAACAGTCCAGAATTTCGTTTCCTCCTCAAGGTCGCGTTTGCGTTTCTTGCGGAAATCGGTATACACCGCCGATTCTATGATTTTGCCATAGATTCTGAGCATTGCACCGTCGAGGCTGTCAATGCCTGAGTTTTCGGCGCCGATAAGCTGGCGCACGTCGGTGTCGGCGGCAAGCGCGCGGGCCACGATGCTTTCTGAAAGCACGTTGGCGTTTCCGACCGACTCCATCGGCGACTTCCAGTCGCCTGTCTTCACCTTGTAACCTGCAAGTTCGAGCAGTGTCAGCAACAGGTTGCGATATAGCCAGAGTGCATATCTGCCGTCACGCGAGTCTTTTACCGGCGCTGTGGCAATACGGAAATCACTACGGGTCAGCAGATATGAATAAAGCATCTGCACAACCTTGATACGTATCAGTATACGGTTGATCATCTTTCGATAACTTGTTATAAGCCCCCCGCCGGGGGAATTTGCCGCAAAGTTACAAAAAATCGCCGTACCAGCTATGTGATACGGCGATTTTTTTGGTCTGCCGCCGATGTCACAACGGCCTTGCAGAGCCCTCGCCATATAGTGGCGACGCCTGCAAGACGAACATGACGGTTACAAGGGCGCGTCGGGAGTCTGCTCGTCGGCGAGAGGATTCCAGCCCTGGGCGCGAATCTGCATCTCGTTGCCGTCACGGATCACGAGGGCGCAACCGAGTTCGGGTTTGGTCATGTGGCCGATTACGCGGACACCCGGCACTTTCTTGATCTCGTCGTGGGCATGGAGGGGAACAGTGAAAAGTAGTTCGTAGTCCTCGCCGCCGTTCATAGCAGCGGTGACAAGGTTCATGTTGAGTTCCTCGGCCATCAGTGCCGTCTGATAGTCGATGGGGATGCGGTCTTCATAAACACGGCAGCCTGTATGGCTGGCCTTGCAGATATGGAGCAGTTCCGACGAAAGACCGTCGGAGACATCCATCATCGATGTCGGCACGATGCCCGCATTGGCAAGGGCATTGACGATATCGCGCCGGGCCTCAGGTTTAAGCTGACGCTCGATGAGATATTCCTTGCCGCCGAACTCGGGCTGGAAATCTTTCTGCCCGGCCGAGGCCACCTTCTCGCGCTCAAGCAACTGCAGCCCCATGTAGGCGGCGCCAAGATCACCCGAGACACAGATAAGGTCGGTATCCTTTGCACCCGAACGGTAGACGATGCGGTCTTTGGGAGCGTCACCGATGGCGGTGATGGAGATGACAAGCCCGGAGCGCGACGACGTGGTGTCGCCCCCTACAAGATCTACCCCGTAAATCTCGCACGCGAGGCGGATGCCGCTGTACAGTTCCTCAAGATGCTCTACGGTAAACCGCTGCGAAACGGCAAGCGACACAGTGATCTGCCTCGGGTGGCCGTTCATGGCGTATATGTCAGAGAAATTGACAATGGCCGATTTGTAGCCGAGGTGTTTCAGCGGTGTGTATGTGAGGTCGAAATGAATCCCCTCGACAAGCAGGTCGGTCGAGACAAGCACTTCGGTATCCTTGTATTCAAGGACAGCGCAGTCATCGCCCACCCCCTTGAGTGTCGACGGATTCTTAAGCTGAATGTCTCGGGTAAGGCGGTCAATCAGGCCGAATTCACCGAGTTTTGAAATTTCAGTTTCCAATGTCGATATGATTTTTATCGGAATTTCAGAGTGCGCCGACAAGGTCGTGAACAAGAGCCTTGGTGACAGGTTCGGCCGTGACGGCGGCAGCCTGCACCTCTTCGTGCGTGGGCACCTGGGTGACATCCTTGCCGCCAAGGTCGGTGATTACCGACAGACCGAAGACTTCCATGCCGCCATGTATGGCCACGATGACTTCAGGAACGGTGGACATGCCCACGGCATCGCCGCCGATAATGCGGAAATACTCGTATTCAGCCGGGGTCTCGAATGTCGGGCCGGGGGTACCCACATACACGCCGTGCATCAGACGGATATCTTTCTCGGCAGCCAGCCTGTCGGCAATGGCGACAAGCCGCTTGCTGTAGGCGTTGGTCATGGCGGGGAAACGCTCGCCAAGTTCCTTGTAGTTTTTGCCACGGAGCGGATTTTCGGGGAAAAGGTTGATATGGTCGGTGATGACCATCACGTCGCCGACCCGGAACTCCTTGTTCATGCCGCCGGCGGCATTCGATACAATCAGCGTCTCCACGCCAAGGGCTCGCATTACGCGCACCGGGAAGGTGACGGTCTTCATGTCGTAACCCTCATAATAGTGGAAACGGCCCTGCATGGCCATGACCCGCTTTCCGGCGAGCGTGCCGAAAATGAAGTTTCCGCTGTGCCCCTCTACGGTTGATACGGGGAAGTTGGGGATCTCGCTGTAAGGAATCACGGTCTTATCCTCGATCATATCGGCCAAAGGGCCGAGGCCTGTGCCGAGGATTATGGCTATTTTTGGCATGTCGGCGACTTTCTCACGC
>CALJBF010000219.1 GCA_938027385.1 uncultured Porphyromonadaceae bacterium
CGAAGTTGTTCTCGACAGGAATCCATGTCAGGTTGGCGTCAAGCCAGTTGAAGTAGTCGTCAAGCGAATTGATGTCATCCATTTCTTTGACATCCAATGCTTTTGCTGATTCGTAGGCTTTCTGGAACTTGTCCTGCCAGCCATTCTTCGCAATCATGTCGAGGAGTTCCTGCACGATTGGCTGATGTTTTGATGTAGCCATTGCTTAATTGCTAATTTATTGAGTTTTAGTTGTTGCTCGGGTTATTTCCCCGCGTCTGAAAATAAAACATATCCCTCGGAAGTATTGTTCCACCTGCCTGTTATTTTAACATTGGTTAATCCTGTTATTCTGATCTGTGTTTGATTATTCCTGATCTATCATTGATTATTGAGGGTTGCGTTGAGTGCAATCAGCCTCACCGGATCAAAGACACCACGGCTATGGCACTGAATACACGGGCCGACATGTAACAAAGGAGACTGATGACACCCGAATCAGCACAAGTAAACATTATAATGTCATGAAGGGGTGCGCGAACCGTATAAAAACCACTACTTTATTTGTTATACTGCAAACCATTCACTTTACTGATAATCAATTAATTGACATAATACAACCCTTAAAAATCACTACTTTTACAATACCCGTTTGCGAAACCGGGATTTTTCATTATAATTTTGTAGCCGAAACGGCAGGTGTGCCACAGGTAAACTTGCCGCGACAACCCTACATAAACACAACATCAACCTCAGACCGGCCGCGCCGGCAAGCCGCCTCTCCCCGGGGGCACTCCCGCCCGACGGTACCGCGCCACCGCCAAGACCTTGAATCCTATTCATCAAAACCATAAATCCAACATGAAACAATTAAAAACTCCAAGTGCAATGCGTCGTCTGCTTGTATTGGCGATGACCATTTGGTCGTCGCTGGCTTTGATGGCCCAGCAGATCACTGTCACGGGCACGGTGACCGACTCAGACGGTGAACCTCTGATCGGCGCCTCAGTCATAGTGCCCGGCTCGGGCAGCGGTGTGTCAACCGACTTCAACGGCAACTACACCGTGCAGGCCAATCCGCAGGGAACTCTGCGGTTCTCGTACATCGGCTACGAATCGAAATCGGTCCAGATCGAGGGCCGCTCCACTATAGATGTGGTGCTCCTCGAGAACACCGCCATGCTCGACGAGGTGGTAGTCGTCGGCTACGGCCAGATGAAAAAATCAGACCTTACCGGCGCTGTCGGCTCGATGGGCGCCAAAGACATCAAGGATGTGCCCGTGGCCTCAGTGGGCCAGGCAATGCAGGGCCGCATCTCGGGCGTGCAGGTAATAGATGCCGCCAAGCCTGGCGACAACGTAAACATCAAGATCCGCGGTCTTGGCTCGACACGCAACTGTGACCCCCTCGTGGTCATCGACGGCGTGCCCACCGACCTTGGCATCAACGCCATCAACCCGCAGGACATCGAGCGCCTCGACGTGCTCAAGGATGCCTCGGCCACAGCAATCTACGGTTCGCGCGGCGCCAACGGGGTGGTGATGATCACCACCCGCAAAGGTGTTGCCGGCGCTCCCAAACTCTCTGTTTCGGCCAACGTGGCCGTGCAGAACGCCACCAAGAAGATGAAACTGCTCGACGCCGCCGGATATGCCGCCCTCAACAACGACATGATGGTGAACTCGGGCCGCGGTGTGAACCCCGAATGGATCGACCCCGCAGCCCTCGGCGCAGGTACCAACTGGGTTGACGCCCTGATGCAGACCGGCGTCATGCAGAACTACAACATCTCTTATTCGGGCGGCAACGAGAAAGCCCACTATTATTTCTCGGCCGGCATGCTCGACCAGACCGGTATCGTCAAGAATGTAGACTACCGCCGTTTCACATTCCAGAGCAACAACGACGCCCAGCTCACCAAGTGGCTGAAGGTATCCAACAACCTGCTCTTCTCGGCCGACCGCAAGCGCTCGGGCAGCTATGACATGGGCGCAACCATGCGTGCCCTCCCCGTCTTCCCCATCAAGGACGAGGACGGCGAATGGAGCGGCCCCTCGGGCAACTCCGAATGGTACGGCTCGACACGCAACCCCATCGGCAGCAATGACATGTACCGCTCTACCACCAACGGCTACAACCTGCTGGCCAACATCGCCGCCGACATCACCTTCACCGACTGGCTGCAGTTCCGCTCGATGTTCGGCTACGACGCCAAATTCTGGTTCGCCGAGTCATTCTCGCCCAAATACAACTGGAAACCGACCCCCGTCGAGGAAAGCTCGAACTACGAGAGCGACAACCGCTCGTTCACATACCTGTGGGACAACTACTTCACCTTCGACAAGACCTTCGGCAAGCACACCCTCAACATCATGGCCGGTACGTCGGCTCAATGGAACGACTTCAAGTACCTCTCGGCACAGATGAACGGTTTCATCTTCGACTATGTGCACCAGATGAACAACGGCCAGGAGATGTACTCGATCAACGGAACACGCTCGGAGTGGGCGCTGATGTCTTACATGGGCCGTGCCAACTACACCTTCGACAACCGCTACATGCTCACAGCCACCGTACGCCGCGACGGTTCAAGCCGTTTCGGTCCCAAGCACCGCTGGGGTACCTTCCCCTCGGTTTCTGCCGCATGGCGCATCTCGAACGAGGAATTCTTCTCTAAAAAGTCTCCTGTCAACGATCTCAAGCTCCGTCTGGGCTACGGCCGCACCGGTTCACAGGCCTCGGTAAGCGACCTCTCGTACCTCCCCACCCTCAACACCCTGCTCTATCCCTTCGGCACCATCGGCGACAACCAGTCGGCCCTGGTGGCACAGTCGCTGGCCAACCCCTACATACACTGGGAGACCATCGAGCAGTTCAACGCCGGTGTCGACATCTCGCTGCTGAACTCGCGCATCAACCTCAGCCTCGACGGCTACATCAAGAATACCCACGACATGCTCGTCAAGGCCTCGGTGCCCATCACATCTGGCTTTGAAGACACCATGGCATCATATTCGAACGCCGGCAAGATGCGCAACCTCGGATGGGAGCTCTCGGCAAACTCGATCAACATCGACACCGAACTGACTTGGGAGACCAACCTGGTGCTCACTTTCAACCACAACCGCATCAAGAGCCTCAACAGCGACACCCCCGAGTTCATCAACCAGGTGAACAACTCGTATGTCACCATGCTTGACCGCGACTATCCGGTCAACGTATTCTACGGCTACGTCACCGACGGCATTTTCCAGACCCCCGAGGAGGTTCGCGAGCACGCACTCCAGCCGGGCGCCGAACCGGGCGACATCCGTTTCCGTGACCTCAACAACGACGGCGTGATCAACGACCAGGACCGCACCGTCATCGGCAACCCCAACCCCTCATGGCTCTTCTCGCTGGGCAACAAGTTCACCTGGCGCGGTTTCGAGCTATCGATCTACTTCCAGGGCGTGGCCGGCAACAAGATCTACAACGCATCGCGCATCGACATGGAAGGCATGGCCGCCGCATACAACCAGTACGCCACCACCGCCAACCGCTGGACCACACCGGGCCAGAAAACCGACATGCCGCGCGCCGTCTGGGCCGACCCCAACCAGAACAACCGCGTGAGCGACCGTTTCGTAGAGAACGGCTCGTACCTCCGCCTGAAGAACCTCACCCTCTCATACAACTTCCCCGCCAAGTGGCTGCGCAAGCTCACCATGGAACAAGCCCGCATCACATTCTCGTGCGAGAACCTGGCCACCATCACAGGCTACAAGGGCTTTGACCCCGAAGTCGGCGTAAACGGCATCGACTTCTCGTCATTCCCCTCGTCGCGCACATTCAACTTCGGTCTCTCTCTTAATTTCTAACCTCGACCAGACATGAAAAATATCATAAATCCGATTGTTGCGGCCACTCTGGCACTTGGCGCGGTATCATGCAATGATTTCCTCGACAAGACACCGTATGACCGCGTCGATACCGACATCAACGTCAACGAGCAGACCATCACGGCGCTCACAAACGCCTGCTACATTACCCTGCAGTCGTCAAACATGTACAACCAGCGCATCTGGTCGCTCGACATCGTGGCCGGCAACTCTGAAGTCGGCGCCGGCGGCGGTACCGACGGCCTCGAGACAATACAGGCCGCCAACTTCGTGACCCAGAGCGACAACGCCATGGCACTTTACATGTGGCGCTCGCCGTGGGTCGGCATAGGCCACTGCAACGACGCCCTCGAGGCCATCGACAAGGCCGAAGGCATCTCTGACGAACTGCGCGACACCCGCCGCGGCGAGGCCCTGTTCCTGCGCGCACACTACTATTATGTGCTGGCACGCCTCTACGGCGGTCTCCCCTCGCGCACATCGCCCTACGTGCCCGGACAGCCCACGGCAATCGCCCGCGAGTCGCTTGAGGACACCTACACCCAGATCATCGAGGACTGCACCGAGGCCGCACGCCTGCTCCCCGCCAAGGCTGAATACAGCGCCACCGAGGTAGGCCGCGCATGCCAGGACGCCGCCCTTACCATGCTCGCCGACATCTACCTCACCCTGGCCCCCTCGAACCCCGAGCTCTACACACAGGTAGTCGACCTCTGCGACCAGGTTACATCGCTGGGCTATGACCTGAGCAGCTGCAGCTATGCCGCCAACTTCGACGCCTCGATCAACAACGGCCCCGAGTCGATTTTCGAGGTACAGTATTCGGGCGACACCGAACAGGACTTCTGGGGCAACACCCCATCGGCCTCGTGGCTGTCGACCTTCATGGGTCCCCGCAACTCGAACCTCGTGGCCGGATGCTACGGCTGGAACCAGCCCACCGCCGAGTTCGTGAGCCAGTATGAGGAGGGTGACCTGCGCAAAGACATCACCATATTCTATGAGGGCTGTCCCGACTTCGAGGGCACACCCTACAAGAGCTCATGGTCAAACACCGGTTTCAACGTGCGCAAGTTCCTGGTATCGAAGACCATCTCGCCCGAGTACAACACATCGCCCGCCAACTTCGTGGTTTACCGCTATGCCGAGGTGCTGCTGATGCAGGCCGAGGCCCTGTGCGAGCTCGGCCGTCCGCGTGATGCCGCAGGCCCCCTCAACATCGTGCGCCGCCGCGCCGGCCTCCCCTCCATATCTTCTGACATCGCCAACTCGAAAGAGAAGATGCGCGAGGCAATCATCCACGAGCGCCGCATGGAACTCGCTTTCGAGGGTCACCGCTGGTTTGACATGATCCGCATCGACGGCGGCCAGTATGCCATCGACTTCCTCAAGTCTATCGGCAAGACCAACGTCAACAAGAACCGTCTGCTCTTCCCCATCCCGCAGACCGAGATCGACGCCAACCCGCTGATGACTCAGAACCCCGGCTATTAATCACCCATCCGAACCATTCAACAGACAAGCACAATGAAACTCAGATATATCGCGCAGGCCGCAGCCGCAATCCTCATGCTGGCCTCATGCACCGACAATGACTACACGGTGCTCGACAAAGGCTCGGCGCCCCTTGAGCTCAAAGCCTCGTCGGCCCAGGTAGAGCTCGCCGAGAGCGCACATTCGGCAACCGCCGTCGAGCTCGACTGGACCACCGGCACCAACTACGGCACCGGCAACCGCATCACCTACACCCTTGAGCTCGCCGAGGCCGGCACATCGTTCGCCGAGCCCTACGCCGTGCTCAGCGAGGTCACCCAGCAGTACCAGTGGGCCCCCTCGGTAGAGAGCCTCAACGCCATCATGCTCGACAAGTTCCACGCCACCGCGGGGCAGCCCATGGCCGTCGAAGCCCGCGTGCTCGCCACAGTGGCCGGCATGGAGGGCGTGCAGGAATCGGTGGCATCGTTCAGCGTCACCCCCTACAAACCCGTCACCGAGACCCTTTACCTCATCGGCGACGCCGCCCCCAACGGCTGGAGCGCCGATGCCGCCACGGCACTGGCACGCGTCGACAACGGCGTCTTCACCTGGACCGGCGAAATGAAAGAGGGCAATTTCAAATTTATCTTAAATCAGGGCAGTTTCCTCCCCTCATACAATAATAATGGCAAGGGCGGACTCGTTCTTCGTACGGAAGACGACCAGCTTGACGAGCAATTTGCCATCACCGAGGCCGGATACTACCGCATCGACGTGAACCTGCTCTCGCTCACCATCTCGGTGACCCCCACCCAGGGCATAGTTCCCGAGTTCCCCGAGCTCTACTTCGTGGGCGAGGAGACCGACTGGAATTTCCGCCCCATGAACGCCGACCCGCTCGACCCCTTCATCTTCAAGCTCGGTGTGTTCTTCACCAAAGGGGGCGAATTCAAGTTCGGCACCACATCCGGCTCGTGGGAGAACATGTTCAAGGCCACACAGCCCAACGCCCCCTACACCGACACCTCCATGGAACTGGTGAAAGGGTTCGACCCCGACAACAAGTGGTATCTCAACCCCGACGAGACCAACAAGGCCTATAAAATAAGCGTGGATACCCGCACCGGACAACAACGCATGCTCATGCGTGAGTTCACACCCTACGCCACGATGTATCTTGTGGGCGACGCCACACCCAACGGATGGAATATCGGCGATGCCACACCGATGACCGTCGATGCCTCTGACCCCAACATCTTCACCTGGACCGGCAACCTCACCGCCGGCGAGCTGAAGTTCTCGGCCGACAAGCGCGACGACTGGAACGGCGCATGGTTCCTGGCCCCCACCGAGGGCTGCGAGCCCAACGGCACCGCCCAGACCGTGATCTTCATCGACAAGAGCGACTCATGGTTCTCTGACATGTACACCGAAATCGCCGTGGGCGACGTAGACCGCAAGTGGAAGATCACCGAGGCAGGCAACTACACCATAACCCTCAACCAGCTCCTCGATCAGGTTACATTCGTAAAGAACTGACCTCCCCTCCTCACCCCAGGCATGATGCACGCCCCGCGGCATGATGCATGGTCGAGGCTGACGGAACCACAACTGAAAACTTCACGAACCGAAACAATCAACCATGCTCATGCCCGCCGGGCATGCCTCTAAACCGATAACACGACATGAAAAAAATGAATCTTCTTGCAATCGGAGCTCTGGCCGCGGTGACCGCCGCCTGCTCGAGCGACGAGCCCAATCCCAACCCCAATCCCAATCCCGACGGAGGCGGCGAGACCACTGTCACCGATGTGCGCCCCGTAAAATCGACTCTGCAGATCGACCTCACCACCGACAAGGCCGTATATGCGCCGGGCGAAAAAGTACGTTTCACCGCCTCTGAGCCTGTCACCGGCCTGAAGGTGCGTTACCGCCAGGGCGCCCAGACCGTGGCCGAGACCGACGCCACGTCGACCACCTGGGAATGGGCCGCTCCCGCCACCGACTTCACCGGCTACCTGGTGGAGCTTTACAAGCCCACCGACAAGGGCGAGGACATGATCTACGGCACCATCGCCGTCGATGTCTCGTCTGACTGGACAAAATTCCCGCGCTACGGTTTCGTGGCCACATTCGACGACTCAAAACTCGCCTCAGGTGTCATCGAGTCTGAGATGGAGTTCCTGAACCGCTGCCATATCAACGGCGTGCAGTTCCAGGACTGGCACTACAAGCACCACCAGCCGCTGGCCGGCACCCCCGCCCAGCCCATGGAGCGCTACAAAGACATCGCCAACCGCGACGTCAACGCATCGGTAGTGCGCAAGTACATCGACCTGCAGCACGGCTACGGCATGAAGTCGATCTTCTACAACCTCTGTTTCGGCGTGCTTGACGATGCCGCCGCCGACGGCGTGAAACCCGAATGGTACATTTTCAAGGATACCCACCGCGGCGACAAGGATGCGCACAATCTCCCTTCAAGCTGGAAAAGCGACATCTTCCTGGTTGACCCCTCGAACGACGAGTGGCTCAAATACATCGGTGACCGCACCGACGACGTATATGCCGTGTTCGACTTCGACGGCTACCAGATCGACCAGCTCGGCAACCGCGGCGACCGCTATGACTACTACGGCGTGAAGGTGAACCTTCCCCGCGGCTACGGCAAGTTCATCTCGGCCATGAAAGAGCGTCAGCCCTCGAAACGCCTCATCATGAACGCCGTGGCAAGCTACGGCGCACAGAACATAGCCTCGTCGGGCAAAGTTGACTTCTGCTACAACGAGGTATGGGACGACGAGAAGGAATTCAAAGACCTCCACACCATCATCAAGGCCAACGACATCTACTCTGACGGAGCGCTGAAGACCGTATTCGCCGCATACATGAACTACGGCAAAAGCGGCTCGCGCGGCGAGTTCAACACCCCGGGCGTACTGCTCACCGACGCCGTGATGATGGCACTCGGCGGCTCTCACCTCGAACTGGGCGACCACATGCTCGGCAGCGAGTATTTCCCCAACTCGAACCTGGAGATGACACCCGAACTCCGCACTGCAATCGTGCGCTACTACGACTTCATGACCGCCTACCAGAACCTGCTCCGCGGCAGCGACACCCGTTCTGAGTTCGCATCGGCCCTGAAATGCTCTGACACTTCGAAGAAACTCAACTTCAACGTATGGCCCCCGAAAGCCGGCAACATCGTCACCTACGCCCGCAACGTAGGCAATTCAGAGGTGATCTCGCTGATCAACTTCCGCAACGTCGACGACCTCAGCTGGCGTGACCTCAACGGCGTGCGCCCCACCCCGATGACTTCGGTCAACATCCCCGTAACCACCACCACCGACAAGAAGGTGAAACGTGTATGGGCAGCCACCCCCGACTTCCACGGCGGTGCCGTGCAGGAGCTCGCGTTCGAGCAGAAAGGCACTTCGCTGTCGTTCACTGTTCCCCAGCTGAAATACTGGACGATGATCGTAATCGAACAGTAACGGCATAATACAACGCAGACCGCGGCACCTGTCGGAAACCATAAGTTAAGGTACAGGTTAGTTTCCGGTAGGATCAGACCGGTTTCCGGCAGGTTCCCGCAGTCATGCACAAAAACAGAAAAACTACCCGCCGCGCAGTTTCTGCCGGCAACCTAAGTTTAAACAGTCACTTATAACCTTAAAACAAGTTCATCGCATCATGACTTTCTTTACCAAACTCACTATCGTGGCCGCCGCTCTTGCCGCAGCCGCAAACGTTAACGCACAGGGCCGCACCGACCTGCTCTGGCTTGCCGGCGACGCTATGTCGTATGGATGGAGCCTTGACGACGCCACCGCAATCGAGGCCACTGCCGCAAACCCCAAAACATATCAGGGCACCGTTTATCTCGAAGGCGACAAGGACTTCAAGTTCCTCACCACCTACGATTTCGGCAATCAGGAATACCATCCCGTTGAAAACGGCGCACGCCCCGATGCCGACGGCAAGGTGACACTCATGCTCGACGGCGATGACAACAAGATTCAGGTCGCCGAATCGGCCAACTACCTCATCACCGTCGACACCGAGAGCCTTGAGGCCACCATCGTGAAATCGGCATACCAGCAGACACATATCCCCTACGCATCGCTTGTCGTAGTGGGTTCGGTGCTTGAGAGCGGCTATGCCGTAGACAACGGTCTGGCACTCGTGCAGGGTGTCGACAAACCCTACGAGTTCACCGCCGAGGGCGTAGAACTCCTGGCCGGCTCGTTCAAGATCGCCAACGCCCTCAAAGGCGCCGGCACATGGCAGGCCAAATACTGGTATTTCCGCAACCTCGACGATGCCACCAAGATGGATCTTGCCGCCGAAGGCGACAACCAGTGGGAGATCACCGAGGCCGGCAAATACAACATCACAGTTGACATCGTGGCCAACACCATCGCCATCGCGCCGCATGTAGATGCCATCGATGTTCCCGTAGCCGACACCGTAAACGGCCCCGCCACCTATTTCAGCATCGACGGCCGCCGCGTGGCCAATCCCTCGGCAGGCTCACTGGTGATACGCGTCGCCGCTGACGGCACCGCTGCCAAAGTGCTTTTCTGATCAGAGTCCAACCTGCCGGAACGTGAGTTTCCGGATGAATCAACAAATCCCCCGTCGCGATCTTGAGTGATCCGACAACCCCTACAAATTTATCCTTGAAGTTCCGGGCGGCAGCCTTGCGTTGTTGCCGCACGGATACTTTTTCTGTGCTTTTTCAAACCGATATTCATCATGCTTTTCACAAAACCTAAATTTCTAATCACCTGCCTGGCAACAGCTTGCGTCCTTCCAGCCTCAGCCTGGAACGATATGTATATCGTGGGCCCCGGCGTAGTGACCGGATACGACCTGGGGAATGCCGCAGCCATGAGCAAGACCTCTGAGAACCCCGAGGTTTTCGAGGCAGTAATGTATCTCGACAACAAAGACGGCCGCTCTTTCCGCCTTCAGCCCGACAAGGATTGGGTTCAGGCCAACTATTACGGCCCTGCCGTCTCAGGCGAGCAACTGACCAGCAACACGCCGGTTACCGTCAGTCGCGGCAACGACTCATATTATACGGTAGCCACTCCGGGCGTTTACCTGATAAAGCTCGAGACCACCGACATGAAAATCACCATCTTCCAGATGGACGAGATTTTCATGGTTGGCGACGGCACCCATGCCGGATGGAACGCTGACAATGCCATCTCGCTCAGCCGCAACGGCAATGAGTATACTGCCGAAATCGATTTCACGTCCGGATCTTTCAAATTCGGGTTCGATAAACCCCACTGCTTTGACAACCGATGGATGCTCTTCAAAGACTGGCGCGGCGCATTCAAGACATCGCTTGACGACACCAACTGGACTGTCGGATATCGCGACAGCGAGGCCAACGACGGTCATGACGTGGATCCGGGCCGCTACCGCGTTACGGTCAACACCGCCGACAAATCCGTCAGATACACCCGCCTGATGCAGAGCGTCAGCCTTGATGGCGGCGCAGTGCTGAAAGACTGGGACAAAAACGGCACCATCACCCTGACAAAGGATGGCGACGTTTTCAAGGCAAAACATGTCTATTTCACCTCAGGCAATGTGTTCAAACCTGTGGTCGACGGCCGTTATTACGGTTCTGACACATGGGCGAACGCCGAAACTGCCGACAACAGCAACGTATATCTGCGCGACGCCCAGAATGGCAGTGACCTGTATGTCAACACCGACGGTTTCCGTTCTGTGGAAGTCGGCCCTTCTCCCGGCGACGACGGTACAATCTACATCAGGGTCTCCGCTCCTCAGAGCGTGTGGCTCGAGGGGTTCTGCAGCTATGATCTTGATTCGGAAACAAACCGCTACTTCAACAACGAACTCAGATGGATTGACGGCGACAGAAGCTACAAGATGATGATCGACGGCGACGAGGTGACCACACTCTCCACGCAGGGCCGCGGCTGGTACAGCTCGTACATCACCTTCGATGGCTGCACCCCCAGATATAACCTGACCAAACAGGTGCCTTCCGTTCACGGCGAAGCCACAGGCGACATCTCATTCTCTGACAGCGACATCTCGGGTCAGTGCTATATCAAGAACCGCGTGTATGTCTCCGCTGGCAAACCGATTTATCTGCACCTGGGCATACACGACATCACCCACCCTGCCGTCGAGAAATCGGGATATTATGACATCCGCGTCAACCTCAACGCCGAGGGCATCCCCCAGATCAAGCTTGCCGGCCCTGTCGAAGTGAACATGCCCCTCTCGCCCGAAGATTTCGCCAACGGCCAGAAACATTACTTCCTCGTGGGCCAGCGCATGGGCGCATGGCGCCTGCAGCCCGAATGGGAGTTCACGCCCGACGAGAACGGCACCCCCAGCATCCCCGACCGCCTGCTCTATAACGGCTACGTCATGGTTGGGGTGGTCGACAACTATGACGACTACATCGCACAGCGCTACCGTGCCTATTCAGATGTCATGCGCGACAGCAAAATCGCGCTCGATCCCACCGCAAACCACGGAAATTACGGTTTCAGCCTCTCATTTCTGGCCGCACCCGGCAACAACGGCTGTGCCGACGGCAAATTCACCTCTACCCGCTACAACGACATTGACCGCACCGCTCCCGACCGTCAGCACGGTTCGTATGAGCAGCTGGCCCTCGACGCCATCAACATCTACTCGGCCGACGGACACGGTGACCAGGCGCATCTGCAGTCGCCCCCCTCGCGCGTAAGCACCATAACCCTGGGTCTCGACAACGAAGGCAACCCCTCGCGGCTTACATTCAACAACCTTACCACCGACCCCATGGCGGTGGCACGCCTGCGCACATTCGCTCTCTGCGGCGGCGGCATCCTGAACCACGACGTACCCTACATCGAGGGCGTGCAGACCTCTCCGCTCAACAACCAGCCGAACTACAGCGGCAATGCCTGGAGCGACGCCTGGATTCAGTATGACGCCAAAGGCAAGCCCTACGTCGACGCTCACGGCGAGTTCATCTACCAGACAAGTTTCACCGAGAACTGGCTGCGCAAGCACCCATCGTACTTCAACTTCGACGGCATCGAATACACCTCGAACAACATCACGTTCTTCATCAACGAAAAGGTGACGCATGACCCGCAGTTCGGACAGCGCACCTTCAAGGTCGAGGTAAGCAACACCAGCGGCGAAGATGACGGCACCCGCCATGAAGTGCTTTACACTTACTTCAACGACGGCGCCCGCGACCACCTGGGCCGCAACTCGGCTGCTGCCAACAACCTCAACGACGCCATCAAGCCGACATCGAAGATGGTATGCTATGAGGTCAGCGACATGTGGATTGAAGGCATGTTCAAGATCTGGAGCGGCTGGGGAGGCTCGGCCACCAACTATGAGTACGAGACCAACGAGACCAACTACACCCGCTGGTTCCTTGACAACGCCGGACACGGCGCATGGCGTCAGGACTGCACGGCCTTCTACCAGGCCAACACCAATATGGCCTACACACTGTTCGAAGACATGGATGCCGCCAACTTCGGTATCGGCTACGGCACTCCCGGCACCGAGAAAGTCAATGCCGCCGGTGTAGTGGCCGATGCCTGGAAAGAGCAGCCCCAGCGTCTCTTCTTCAAGAGAGTGCGCCTGTGGTACAACCTCGACAACGGTCTCGTCTACCGCGACAACGGCAACGGCAACCGCGAAGCATCGTTCCTGGTGTTCTATCAGGAGCAGGGCGCGCCGCGCATCTCCATCGCCAAACATGGCGACACGCAGATCAAATACACGTTCGACTCCCCGCTGGTGGAGGGTATGAACCATGACGCCGACGCCCGCGTCTACGGCAACATCACCCACTACAAGATCGAGTGCGTGTGGATCAAGGATGACGGCTCGGTGGGCGGCACCTGGACTGTAACCGAAGGCAACCTGGACACCCCGCGCCACGAGTTCGGCAAGGAGGATGAAGTGGATCCGCGCATCCAGGCTCCGGGCCGCTACTACTACCGCATCACCACCAAACGCGCCAATACCGGCGACCAGATCTATACCTCAAACTCAAACATTCTCCGCATCGACGGCGACCCCAACGTGACTGCCATCGGCAACGTTGCAACTGATCACAGCGACGCACTCTTCACCGCGCGTCTCGACCGGGCCACCCGCCGCCTCGACCTGTGGTCGACCCAGCCTATGGGCCGCGTGACGGTATGGGCCGTAAACGGCGCGCTGATGACGCAGGCCGTCATCGACGACACCGAGGGTTCGCTTGACCTGCAGACTCTCACGCCCGGTGTCTACATCGTAAACGCACTCAACACATCATCACGTTTCATTATAAGATGAGCTTATTGAGAATATTCATGATGACCGCGCTCACCGCAGGGGCACTCACCCCTGCGGCCGGGCGTGACATCAATTATCTGCACCTGTATCTTGTAGGCGAGGCCGCTCCCGGAGGATGGGACGCCGGACTCCCCGAGGAACTTACCCGCATCGACGGCACCAAAAGCTTTGTCTGGGACGGCTGGCTGAAAAAGGGACAGTTCAAGTTTATCAATGTACGCGGCGACTACAACTCGTCGTTCACCGCCACTGTCTGCGACAACGAGACGGTCGGCAACGACCGGCTCATGGAGTTTCCGATAAACTGGAACGGCAACGACAACGGCATAAGCCCCCACGAAGACTGGAAATTCTATAACGATTACGAAGGGCACTGCCGTATCGTAGTCGACCTCGGTTCGCTGACCATGAAATTCAGGCGCCCTAATCTGGCCATCGTAGGCGACGCAGCTCAGGGATGGAGCGGCTCGTTCGAGCAGATTCTCTATCCGGTCTATGCCAACGACGAGGGGCTGATCCATTGGGACGGCCAGCTGCAGCAGGGCACGCTGAAGTTCCTGGCCACGGGCGACGACTGGTTTCCATGTTTCAACGCTCCGTGGCAGGATGACCTGCTCGGCGCCGGAACGCATCAGCTCGTCTACAATACCGCCGACAAGAACGACCAGGGCGAATTCGTCGACTTCACGTACCGGGTGCCCCGTGCCGGACTCTATCACCTGGAATTCGATTTCGCCAACAATTCGGTCAGCGTATCCACAAAGAGCGAGCCCGAGCTGTACGGCGCCTTCACCTCGGCGCCAGGCAGGTATGTCATCGCCGTCTCAGACAACAGCCGCCTGCACTTCGGCCCGGTGCCCGACAGGCTTTATGTCCGTTCGCTCGGCGGGGGTACCCAGCCCCTCGGCACAAACCAGGGGAACCGTTTCAAGGCCAGCGTGTGGCTTGACGCCGGCGACTACTACAAGTTGTGCTACGACACGGAAGATCCCGAAAACACAGCTTTCAGCCCCAACGCCGACACCGATATAACCCGCGGAACAAGCTACAACGTGGCGCCCATGCACGGCTACAGTTACACTGTGCCGCAATCGGGCCACTATGACGTCACTGTCGATTTCTCGGGTACGGCGCCCTCGATCTCGGCAGTCAGGAACGTGCCCAGCTCAATCACCGGCGTGACTGACAGCGACATCCCCACGGTCACCGTCAAAGACCGCGTGATTGAGGTCGGGGGCACATTCGGCAGTGTGGTTGTCTGCGGAGTCTCCGGTCAGGTACTCGGCCGCACAGCCCGCACAGCTGTCGAGCCGGGCGTGTATGTAGTGCAAGTCGATTCCCATGTATTCAAAGTAGCCGTACCATGAACATGAATAGTATCCGAAAACGCGCCCTGTGCGCCGTAAGTGCCCTCGCGGCTCTTGCCACTCCTGTCATGCAGGCCCAGCAGTGGGGACTCTATGTCACGGGCGGAGAGGGACAGCTTTCCTGGCCTCCTGAGTCGACCACCCCCATGACCCGTATTGACGGCAGTTTCCATGTGCATCTGACCGACATATATGACGGTTTCAAGTTCCGGTTCGCTAACTTCAACGACGGGACACCCGAACGTTTCGCCCCGGCGGGCGACAAGCATCTTCCCCATTACCGCAACTCGGTCTACGAGATGACCGAGGACGGCGGTACGGTCACCGGATATGTGACACGCGAGGTCAGCTGGTCAGACAATATCAGCACCGCCGACGTGGATCTGTGGACCGACCGCGCCCGCTACAGCCCCGGCGAGGATGTATGGATCCAGTGCTCGAAATTCGCCGAGTATCCCGAGGCCCGGGTGCGGTACCGCCGCGGTGCCGACGTCCTGGCCGAGCACCCGCTGGTGCAGGAATGGTGGAAATGGAATCCCCCCGTGACTGATTTCCAGGGGTATCTGGTCGACGTCTACCGCCTCGATGCCGACGGCCGCGAGGAGATTCTTGCCTCGATCGGCGTGGATGTGTCGTCTGACTGGAAACGTTTCCCCCGTTACGGCTACACAGCCTGGTACGAGCCGGGCAAGGAACAGTATATCGGCGGCGACGTGGCCTTCCTGAACCGCCGCCACATAAATGCCGTGCAGTTTCAGGACTGGCACTGGAAACATCACTATCCATACTGCCCCGACGAAACATATACCGACATAGCCAACCGCCAGATTTCGGCAAACGTGATCAGGGAGTTCATCAGTTCGCAGCACGGCTACAACATGCTCTCGATTTTCTACAACCTGGCGTTCGGCGCGCTCGACCGCGACGGAGCCGAGGCCGACGGCGTGCGCCCAGAATGGTATGTCTACAAGAACTCGTGGCACGGCGATAAAGACTATCACACCCTCCCCTCTGAGTGGAAAAGCGACATATCGATTGTTGATCCCGGAAATACCGACTGGCAGAACTATATGGCCGCACGCAATCAGGAGGTCTATGAGCATTTCGAGTTCGACGGCTATCAGGTGGACCAGCTCGGCAACCGCGGCACGCTTTATGACTACTGGGGCAACAGCATCGACCTGGCCGAGCGGTACGCGCCTTTCCTGAAAGCGATGAAAAACCGTCACCCCGCCAAGCGCTTGGTCATGAACTCCGTCTCGAAATACGGTTCAAACCAGATTGCGGCCTCGGGTGTTGTTGATGTTTGCTATAACGAGATGTGGGCATCCGAGTCAGACCTGATGGATCTCTATTGGGTAATCTTCGACAACAACCGGGCCTCGGGCAACACCCTGCGCACCGTCTTCGCCGCATACATGAACTATGACTATGGCAAAGACAACTGGGGCAAGACCTTCCACACCCCTGGCATACTGCTCACCGACGCCTGCATCTTCGCCCTGGGGGGCGCCCACCTTGAGCTCGGCACCGGCGGCAACATGCTCTGCAACGAGTACTTCCCCAACACCAACCTGAAACTCGATGCCGCGCTCACCGACGCCATCACGCGCTATTACGACTTCGCCACCGCCTACGAGAACATCCTCTACGACACCAGCCGCGAACTCAGCCCCACCATCACCTCGCTATCGGGTCATAAGCTTTCGGTATGGAACTACCAGAAAGGCCCGCAACCGCGCCGCATTGTGGTGCACGGCAAGGAAACGAACCGCGGCCAGATGGTGTACCATCTGCTGAACTTCACCAATACCAACTCGCTGTCGTGGCGCGATGTCAACGCCGACCGCAACGAGCCCGATTTTCAGGGCGACATCACCCTGCTGATCGACTCTGACCGCATGGTGTCGCGTGCCTGGGTGGCATCACCCGACAGCAATGCCTGTGTGCCCCTGATGCTCCCCTTCACCCAGGAGGGGCGTTCGGTCAAGGTCACCGTGCCATCGCTCAAATTCTGGACCATGCTGGTGCTTGAATAAGGCTCCCCCACCCCTCCCCCATAATTCCCATTATTTCCATAACTCCCATAATTCCCATTGCATCAGGCGTGGGAATTATGGGAGTTATGGAAATAATGGGTGTTATGTGAGGGTTTTCTGCGGAGGGTCTTCCGGAGGGGTTGCGCCGCGCTCAATGAAATACTGGCGGTAATATGCCAGCAGAAGGGTCGTCAGCGGCAACGCTATTATCATGCCGATTATCCCCATAAGCGTGCCCCATACCGACAGTGACAGCAGAATGATGGCCGGATTCAGTCCCATGGCCTTTCCCATGATCTTGGGGGTAAGAATGTAGTCGCAGATACACTGGCTCACCACATACACAAGCAGACACTGCCCTAATTCGGTCCAGAATCCGGGCCCCCCGCCCATCGAGTCGATAAGACACACGGCCGTCACCGGTATCAGCGTCACATACTGGAAATAGGGTATCATGTACAGCACCCCCACAAGGATTCCGAGCACAATGGCCATCGGTATCCCCACGATAGAAAACCCGATACAGTAAAATACCGCCGCACACAGCGCCAGCAACGCCTGGCCGCGGAAATAACGGTTCATGCTGCCGGCTATATCCGAACAGATCTTGAACACTACCGGCCGGTAGCGCACCGGCACCAGTTGCCTGAAACCGCGCATCATCGTGGGGTAATCTATCAGAATGAAGATCACGTATATGAATGTCAGCAGCCATTCAAGCGTATGCAACAGCCAGCTGACGGCTCCCGCGATGAACGACCCGCCCGAACTGACCAGCGATGCGAAATGCGAGCTGCGCACAATCTCGCCGATATTCAGATCCTTGACCCACTGACTGAGGGGCAAGGCTATCGAGGGCGGCAAGAACGAGGGCGTGGCACCGTGGCCGCGTTTGAGTATCTCCTCAAGCTGGGCAACCTCCTTTATCACCGACGGTACGAAGAAATATCCCAATGCCACCAGAACCGCCGTCACCTCGATTATCGAGAGCAACGAAGGTATGACACGCCCTTTCAGACGCAACAGCCGCTGATTAAGCTCAACAAGGGGTTCAAGCAGATATGCGATAAGACATGCCAGAAAGAACGGCAACAGCACGTTGCGCAGCGTGTTTATGAGCCACACCGCGCCTCCCGCCAGCAACAGGGCTGCCAGAATACGCACAACGCGGTCAAAGGTCAACGGTCGGGATTGTGATGACATATCTTCATAACAACCGGGCGACAGTGAAGGTTGCGTCATGCCACGCCCGACGCAAACCTTTCTTTCACACACTATGTTACTTATATAAACCTCATACCCAAAATCATTGACCCATGACTTATAAAGTAGACCAGATCGAAGGCATCGGCACAGCCTACGCCGCAAAACTGAACGAACTCGGAATCCATACCACCGACGAACTGCTTGACAGATGTGCCACTCCCGCGGGACGCGCGAAACTCGAAGAAGAATCGGCCATCCCGGCCAAACTGATTCTCAAATGGACCAACCACGCCGACCTTATGCGCATCAAGGGTGTGGCCGGCCAGTTTGCCGAACTGCTCGAGGCCTCGGGTGTCGACACCGTAAAGGAATTGCGCCACCGCGTGCCCGAAAACCTGCACACCCGCCTGCAGGAGGTGAACGACGTGCGCAACCTCTGCAACCGCGTCCCCTCGCTCGCCGAAGTCAAGGAGATGGTCGAGCAGGCCAAGACCCTCCCCCCGCGCGTCACCTACTGATTCACGCGTATCATCAACACGACGGCATATTGTAGTAAGAATACCGCCAAACGCACGATTTTGTTTCATTTGCACATGATTGCCGTCGCGTGTACGACTGTCATCATTTCATTGTAGGGTCGCTACACAATGCTATTAACTTAAGGCGCAGTGGCGTCCGCAGGACGCCGATTTCTTCATAACCGGGTACGCCGTAGCCCGCAGGGCGGAGGTGTGCACGGATTTGAATCCCGACAGAA
>CALJBF010000220.1 GCA_938027385.1 uncultured Porphyromonadaceae bacterium
AGGCCCTGGATGTATCTGTGGCAAGGGTGGGTGATCAGTAGTTCCACTGGCAGGCTACCATTGACAGTGAGTTGTCGCCAACGGTGCGGAGGTCGGTGATCATGTTGTAGCGGCAGTTGATGTAGGTAAGAGCCTGGTCAAACGATACATCGAGCATGGTGAGCTGGTTGTTGTTGCAGAGCAGACGCTGGAGGAATGTCTGGTTCGACAGGGTGAGCTGGGTCAGGTCGTTGTACGAGCAGTCAACGAAGAGCAGCTGCGGGCAGTTCTGCACGTCGAGCGAGGTAAGGTCGTTGTAAGAGCATACGAGGTCGAGCAGGGCGGGGCAGTCGCGCACGGCCAGTGACTGCATGTTGTTGTCGGTGCAGAGGAAGGTGCTCAGCGAGGGGAGGCCGCTCACGATGAGGTTTACGATCTCGTTGTCGTCGATGTTGAGGTTCTGCAGGGCGGTCACACCGGTGAGGTTGATAGAAGTGAGCTTGTTATAGCCGCAGTAGAGGTTCTTGAGGTTGGTGCAGTCGGCCACCGAGAGGTATTCCAGGTGGTTGCCCTGGCAGTTGAGGGTCTTCAGGGTTGCCGAGTTGGCCACGTTGAGCTCTACGAGCAGGTTGTTGGATACGTTGAGGGTCTGCAGGGCCGGGGTCTGTCCGATCTCGAAGTCGGTGATGCGGTTCTTGTAGATCTTCACGTTCATCAGCGCCGTGCAGCCGTTCATGTCGATGGTGCGGATTTTGTTGCGCGAGGCGTTGAGGTCGGTCAGGGCGGCGTCGCCGGCGAGGCTTACCGATGCGAGACTGTTGCGCGAGACGTCAACGCTCTGCAGGGCGGTGAAACCGGCCAGGTTGAGGTCGCCGGCGAGTTTCTTGTCTTTCCAGTCGATGGCGGTCACGCGGCCGTTGGTAACGGTGACACCCTCCCATGTGGCGGGGTTCTTGAGGTCTGAGATTTTAAGAGCCTGTGCGTTGGTTCCCTCTTTTTCAGCAGGCATAGCCAGGAACGACTGGAGCTGTTTGAGCTCGTTCTTGTCGAACTTCTGGGCAGAGACGGTCATGCTACCGAGCACGAGAGTCAATAGTAATAGAGCTTTTTTCATATCTAAATAGTTGTTTGGTGAATTTGTTTTTCAGTAAGATATTTTTTTTGCAACACAGGGCCTGCGATGTTGTCCGCGCGCCTGCTTGTTGCTGTTATACTCTATAAACAACTCCCGTTAAAAAAGGTTGACGCACAATAGAATTGCATCTGAAAAATAATTTCCGTCATCAGGTTGAAATCGTCGTGACACTCTCTTAGCGGCCCCTTCCTCGCAAAAACCGCACCCCAAAATAACATATCCATGTGATAAAATCCGGCACCGCATGTAAATGCCGGTTCGCCTGGTTCGTCTGGTTCTTAAATGCCCGATGGATTGTGGGGCACGGGGGCAAATTCCGGTTCGGGCGGTTATGGGAGATGCGGTGGGTTGGGAGGATATGAAAGCGGTGGTGTGGCACAGGGCCACACCACCGCACGGTGTAGTGTTATATGGAGTGAAGGTTTAGTCTTCGGTCTGTTTCTCGGCGTATTCCTTGAGGAGTTTCTCCTGCACGTCGCCGGGCACGAGCTCGTATGAGGCGAACTTCATGGTGAACGACGAGCGGCCGCCGGTGATCGAGCTGAGCGCCGTTGAGTACGACGACATCTCTTTCAGGGGCACTTTGGCCGAGATTTTCTCGAAACCGTTGTCAGAGTGCATCCCCATGATGATAGCGCGGCGTCCCTGCAGGTCGCTCATCACGTCGCCCATCACGTCAGAGGGCACCATCACCTCAACATCGTAGACCGGTTCGAGCACCTTCGGGTTGGCCGAGCGGAATGCCTCGGAGAAGGCGTTGCGGGCAGCCAGACGGAACGAGATTTCGTTCGAGTCGACCGGGTGCATCTTGCCGTCGTAGATGCAGACGCGCACGTCGCGGGCATACGAGCCAGTGAGCGGGCCCTGCTCCATGCGGTCCATCAGGCCCTTGACGATGGCGGGGATGAAACGGGCGTCGATGGCGCCGCCCACGATGCAGTTGTGCACCACGAGCTTGCCGCCCCATGCCAGGGGAATCTCCTGGGTGTCGCGCACGCTCATCTTGTATTCCTGGTTGCCGAAACGGTAGGTGTCGGGCAGCGGAGCGTCTTCGCTGTAAGGCTCGACAATCAGATGCACCTCGCCGAACTGGCCTGCGCCGCCCGACTGTTTCTTGTGGCGGTAGTCGGCGCGTGCGGCCTTGGTGATTGTCTCGCGGTAGGGGATGCGCGGTTCCTCGAAGATGATGGGGAGCTTGTCGTTGTTCTCGACGCGCCATTTCAGCGTGCGCAGGTGGAATTCGCCCTGGCCCTTGAGCAGGGTCTGCTTGAGCTCTTTCGACATCTCCACCTCCCAGGTGGGATCCTCCTCGTGCATGCGGGTCAGGATAGCCGAGAGTTTCTCGGCGTCGCTCTCGGTCACGGGGCGTATTGCGCGTGTATATTTAGGTGCGGGATATTTTATGAAGTCGAATGCGATCTCACAGCCCTTTTCGTCGAGGGTGTTGCCGGTGCGCACATCCTTGAGTTTAACGGTGGCGCCGATGTCGCCGGCACACAGCTTGTCGACCGGGGTCTTGATCTGGCCGCACACGCAGAAAATCTGGGCCAGGCGTTCCTTGCCGCCGCGGGTCACGTTGTCAAGGTCGGCGCCGGCGTTCAGTGTGCCTGACATCACCTTGAAATACTGCACCTCGCCGATGTGAGGCTCGACGGTGGTCTTGAACATGAAGATGCTCAGGGGGCCGTTGCTGTCGGGTTTCACCTCGTTGCCGGCGGTGTCGACCGGTGCGGGCATGTCGTTTACGAAAGGCACAACGTTGCCCAGGAACTCCATCATGCGGCGCACGCCCATGTCCTTGAGGGCGCTCACGCAGAATACCGGGTAGATCGAGCGGTCAACGAGGCCCTTGCGGATACCCTCGCGCATCTCGTCTTCGGTCAGGTGGCCCTGCTCGAAGAATTTCTCCATCAGGGTCTCGTCGTTCTCGGCTGCGGCCTCCACCAGAGCCTGGTGCAGTTCCTGTGCCTTGTCATGTTCTTCGGCGGGAATCTCCTCGATAACGGGCACGCCGCCGTCGGGGCCCCACGAGTATTTCTTCATCAGCAGCACGTCGATCATGGCGTTGAAACCGGGGCCGCATGCCAGCGGGTACTGGATGGGCACCACCTTGTTGCCGAAGATCTCGCGCATCTGCTCGATAGTGTTGTCATAGTCGGCTTTCTCGCCGTCGAGCTGGTTCACGGCGAAGATTACCGGTTTCTTCAGCTGAGCCGTGGTGCGGAAGATGTTCTGCGTGCCCACTTCCACGCCATACTGGGCGTCGATTACGATGACGCCGGTATCGGTGACGTTGAGTGCTGTCACGGCGTTGCCCACGAAGTCGTCGGCGCCCGGACAGTCGATAACGTTGAGTTTCTTGTTGAGGAATTCGGCATAGAAGACGGTCGAGAACACCGAGTAGCCGTACTCCTTCTCGACGGGGAAGTAGTCAGATACGGTGTTTTTGGCCTCGACTGTGCCGCGACGTTTTATCACACCACACTCGTAGAGCATAGCCTCAGCGAGTGTGGTTTTTCCAGAGCCTTTGCTGCCGAGCAAAGAGATGTTTTTGATTTCGTTAGTCTGATAAACCTTCATGGTAAATTCTGGTAAGAAATTTAGGATTGATTTGGGCGGGGGCACGCTTGCCCCTTGGGAATTTCGGAAGTCATGTGGTGCCTGATGCCGTTTTACAGCCTAAAGCACCCTCAGGATGGCAGACTGACGCCTGTTTTCCTGTTGTGGCCGCAAATTAGTAATAATTTCACTGAAAACCATAAAATTTTATATGTTTCAAAACATACTCGCTATTGCAGGTTGCAATTTAGCGGTGCACAGGTCGGACCTGTCGGACTTGTCGGAGGGGGCTGACAATCATTGGGGCCGGGTTAGGTGGGTTGGCGGGAATTTTGTAACTTTGTGGGCTAAAATCAGTAAAGCAGTATAAAGCACGACTAACAGAGAGCCGACCCGTTATGAGCGATCCCAAGAAATTTCAGCCTAATTGCAAGATAGTCAGCATGAACGAGCTTAGAATCACGCCTGACCGCCAGCTGCAGTTGCCCGATGCCGACGACCTGCCGGTGTTGCCGGCGCGCAATCTGGTGATTTTTCCGGGCGTGACGATTCCGCTCACGCTGGTGCGCGAGAGCTCGCGCCGCGCCGCCGCCATGGCCAAGGAGGCGGGGATGCTCATCGGCCTGTCGTGCCAGAAGGATGCCGACCTTTCGGCCGTGACCGGCGCCGATGACCTGTGCGAATACGGCACGCTGGTCGAGGTGCTCGACATAATCGAGCTGCCCGACGACAGCCGCGCCGCCGTGCTGCGCGCCCGCCAGAAATACCGCGTGCTCGGCAACAGCCTCAAGCCGCACGACGACGGCATACTGCGCGTGGCCGTGGAGCCGATAACCGAGCCCGCATACCGCATGACCGAACAGACCGCCATGCTTATCGGCGAGATCAAGAGCGTGGCCAAGGAGTATGACCGCCGCGGCGGTGACATCGAGCCTACGTTCAGCCTCACTCTCGACAGCCTGGGCGACCAGGGGGTTATAAACTATGTGTCGACCGCTTTCCCGCTCACCGTCGAGCAGAAAATACGCCTGCTGTCGGTCTACCGCGTTCCCGACCGCGGCAAACAGCTGTTGGGGATGCTGTCGTCGAAGATGGAACAGCTCGCGCTCTCAAACGAGTTCAAGGAGCGTGCCCGCCAGGAGATGGAGCGCGGCAGCCGCGAGGCGTTCCTGCGCGAGGAGATGGAGGCGATACGCCGCGACCTCTACGGCGACGACGACCCTGCCGAGAAATACCGCAAGCAGGCCGCGCAGCTGCCTCTGCCCGAGGCCGTGAGCAAGGTCATGGAGCGTGAGATGGCGCAACTGTCGCGCACCAACCCCACGTCGCCCGATTTCGCAATCCTGTCGGGGTATATCGAGACGGTGCTAAACCTGCCGTGGGGAAAATCAACCCCCGACAACACCGATTTCGACAAGGCCACCCTGGTACTTGAAAGCGACCATTACGGTCTGGTAAAGGTAAAGGAGCGCATACTTGAGCAGATAGCCCTGCTGATGCACAACCCCAAGGGGCATGCGCCGATATTGTGTCTGGTAGGCCCTCCGGGTGTGGGAAAGACCTCGCTCGGGCAGTCGGTGGCACGTGCCATGGGGCGCCGTTACCAGCGCGTGAGTCTGGGCGGACTGCATGACGAGGCCGAGATCCGCGGCCACCGCCGCACCTATCTCGGTGCCATGCCGGGGCGCATCATCGACGCAGTGCGGCGCGCCGAGTCGGTGAATCCGGTGCTACTGCTCGACGAAATCGACAAGATCGGCGCCGACTACAAGGGTGACCCCTCGGCCGCACTGCTTGAGGTGCTTGACCCTGAACAGAACTGCCATTTCCATGACAATTACGTGGATGTGGATTTCGACCTCTCAGACGTGCTTTTCATCGCCACCGCCAACACGCTCTCCACGCTGTCTCAGCCGTTGCTTGACCGCATGGAGATCATCGAGCTGTCGGGCTATGCCATCGAGGAGAAACTTGAGATCGCACGCCGTCACCTGATGCCGCGTGTGCTTGAGGCGCACCGCCTCGCTCCCGACGACATGCCGATACCCGATGCCGTCATGCGCCGTCTGATTGAGGATTACACCTCGGAGAGCGGCGTGCGCCAGCTTGAGAAGATGTTGGGCAAGATAGCCCGGCAGATAATAATGCGCGAGCAGAAAGGCGAGGCTCACGCCGGGGAAATCACCGCCGCCGACCTTGAGAAGATGCTCGGCAAGCCGCGCTACCGCCGCGACCGCTACGAAGGGAACGACCTGCCCGGCGTTGTCACCGGACTTGCCTGGACCGCTGTGGGGGGCGAGATACTTTTCATCGAGGCCGCACTGATTCCGGGCAAGGACGGCAAGCTGTCGCTCACCGGTAATCTCGGCGATGTGATGAAAGAGTCGGCCACGCTGGCCATGCAGTATGTAAGGTCGCATGCAGCCGAACTCGGCATCGACGCCACCGTGTTCGACAACCATACGGTGCATATCCATGTACCTGAGGGGGCGGTGCCCAAGGATGGCCCGTCGGCCGGTGTCACGATGACCACCGCCATCGTGTCGGCGCTGACGGGGCGGAAGGTGCGCGACCATATCGCCATGACGGGCGAAATTACTTTGCGCGGACGTGTCACCGCTATCGGCGGCGTGAAAGAGAAGGTGCTGGCCGCCAAGCGCGCCGGCATAACCACTGTGATTCTGCCGCGCGACAACGAAAAGGATATACTTGAGATTGAGCCGGCATTCCTTGAAGGTCTTGAGTTCCATTACTTCGACCGCCTGGCCGACCTGCTGGCGTTCGCCCTGGTGTAAAGTCTGAGGTCAGACAGGTCAGACAAGTCGGACAAGTCGGACGGGTCTGACCACGCTATAAAGGAAAGGGGGGTCAGCGGCGCATGGCTTTGCGGCGGCTCATGTAGTCGCCGAGCCAGAGGCCGCCGACAATCAGCAGGCAGCCGAAACACCCGATCAGTGTGATGGGGTCGTGCAGGCTCGGAATGGCGGCCGCTATTACCATCGTGGCCACCGGCTGGATGTAGAGGTAATTGTTGGTGGTGATGGCGCCGAGGCGTCCCATGGCCCAGGCCCACATGATGTAGGCCGCCATAGAGCAGACAACGCCTAAGAAAAGCAGATTTCCCAGCACCATCGGTCTCAGCAGGGTCTCG
>CALJBF010000221.1 GCA_938027385.1 uncultured Porphyromonadaceae bacterium
GATGGTGGTGTCGCAGACCTCGGCCGAGGCGGCGGGATCCCACTGGCGACGCACCTTCTGGGTGTACATGCGGTCGGTCAGGTTGATCGACGGGGTGAGGTTTATATATTTGAACACCGAGAACGTGGCCGAAATGGGCACATAGTGTTTCATGCCGTTGCGCCAGTCCTTGATGAGCGATTTCTTGAAAAACTCGTCCTGTTTCGCGGTAAGCGAGTTCTGCAGCTGGCCCGAATACGAGAGGCGTATCTTCTCGTACCAGCGCTCGGCGCCCACCGGATGCTTGCGCTTGAACGGGTAGGTCTGCGACATGGTGACCGTGAGGTTGGGGAACGAGACGGCCAGCGTGGAGTCCTGCGTGCGCTGGGTGATGTTGAGCGACGTAGACAGCGACCACTTCGACTGCGGGAAACGGTAAGTGAGGTTGACCGTCGACGACTTGGTGTTCTCGGTGAAAGCCGACGAGTAATATGAATTGACGTTGTTGCGCGAGTATCCCGAGGTGGTGAAGTTCACCGAGGCCGAAAGGCTCATGTTGGGGTTGGCCTTAGAGTCCTGGCTGTGGCTCCAGACCACCTGGAAGTTGGTCGACGAGGAGTAGTCGGGATCACCCTTCTCGCCGTAGATCGACTTGAGGTAGTTGATGTTGAAGTTGCCCGAGAACTTGTAGCGCTTGTTGTAGGTAGACTGCGCCGAGAGACCCCACGAGCCCTTGGTGTAGATCTCGCCGGTGAGGGCAAGGTCAACATAATCGTTTATGGCGAAGTAGTAGCCGCCGTCAGAGAGGTAGAAACCGCGGTTGTAGTCGTCGCCGAAGGTGGGCACGATTATACCCGAGGCATATTTGTCGCTGAACGGGAAGTAGCCGAACGGCACGGCAATGGGCAGGGGGAGGCCAGCCAGCACCATATATGCGGGGCCGGTTACGATGTTCTTCTTGGGGCGCACCTTGGCGCGTGTGAGCTGCAGGTAGAAGTGCGGATGCTCGTGGTCGTCGCAGGTCGAGTAGCGGCCGTTCTCGATGTAGTAGTCGTCGCCCTCGGTCTTTTTGGTGGTGCCGCCGGTAAGGTAACCTTCGCCCTGCTGTGTGGCCACGTTGGTGATGTAGCCGCGTTTCGACTTGAAGTTGTAGCGCATCGTCTCCGACTCGTACTCAGAGCCACCCTGCTGGAAGATGGGACGCCCCTGCAGGTCGCCCACCGAGTCGAGCACGCCGGCGGCCTCGACCTCTGAGTTCTCGAGATCGAGTGCGATGTCGGCGGCCTGCAGTTTCAGGTCGCCGTAGTCGACCTTGCCGTCGCCGTACATGTAGGTCATGCGGCGCCCTATCATCACCATCGAGTCGGTGCATGAGAATGTGACCTGGTTGTCGAGGTCAACTTTCTCGCGGCGGATAGGCGACGGGGCGGCGGGGAGGGCCGAAACCGGGACCGGGGCACCTTGGGTGGCAAGGGTGGCGGGCACGGTATCGGAGGGGGCATGCAGGGTATCGAGGGGAGCGCCGACTTCGTCAGGCGCCACAGTCTGGGTGGCTGAAACGCCGGGGGCGCCAGCTGAAACGGAGGTGGGTGTGGAAACGGTGGCGGTGGCTGAGGCCTCGCCGGCGGTATCTGCGGGGGCGGTTTCGGGGGGGCGCACCGAGACCACGGTGTTAAGCGAGTCGGTGTCGGTGAGGCCATCGTGAATCTGGTCGCGGCGGGCGGCCTCGGCGGCGTGGCGGGCGCGACGGGCACGGTCGCGGGCCTCGTCGCGATCAAGGATGGGGGGGAGTTCCTCGGTGTCGGCGAAACGGCTGATGGAGTCGGCGAAGTTCACACCGTATGACGCGGCGGCCCCGTCGCGTGAGAAAAGGTTTCCCGCAACGAGGCTGGCAGCGAAGATGAGCAATATGTAAAGACTGTTGCTACGCAAGTGTCAGATCCGGCCGGCGGTGTGTCAGTCGCTGATTTTCAAGAGGAAGTAGTTCTTTTTCCCTTTCTGCACAAGTATATACTTGCCGTTGAGGAGCATGTCGGCCGACGAAGGGGTGTAGGCGTCGGTGACTTTATCCTTGTTGATGGAGAAACCGCCGCCCTGGGCGAGCTTGCGCAGTTCGCCTTTCGAGGGGAACACGGGGGCGCGGTCGGTGAGCAGGTCGGCCAGGGGGAGCCCGGCCTCAAGGTCGGCGCGGCTGATCTCGAACTGCGGCACACCGGCGAAGACGTCGAGCAGGGTGCGCTCGTCGATCTTACGCAGGGTCTCGGCGGCCTTGTTGCTGAAGAGGATCTGTGATGCCTCTACGGCGGCCTGGTAATCTTCGGCGGAGTGCACCATTGTGGTGATCTCCTGGGCCAAGCGTTTCTGCAGGGGGCGCAGGCCGGGATCCTGTTTCTGCTGCTCGACGAGGGCCTCGATCTCCTCGCGCGACAGCACGGTGAAGATCTTTATGTATTTCTCGGCGTCGTCGTCAGAGACATTGAGCCAGAACTGATAGAACTGGTAGGGGGATGTGCGCGCGGGGTCGAGCCACACGTTGCCGTTCTCGGTCTTGCCGAATTTCTTGCCGTCGGCCTTTGTGATGAGCGGACAGGTGAGCGCAAAAGCGTCGTCGGCTCCTTCGAGGCGGCGGATAAGCTCGGTGCCGGTGGTGATGTTGCCCCACTGGTCAGAACCGCCGAGCTGAAGGCGGCAGTTGCGGTTGCGGTAGAGCCACAGGTAGTCGTAGCCCTGCAGCAGCTGGTACGAGAATTCGGTGAACGACATCCCCTGCCCTGCCTCGCCCGAGAGGCGTTTCTTCACCGACTCCTTGGCCATCATGTAGTTTACGGTGATGCACTTGCCGATGTCGCGGATGAAGTCGAGGAAAGTGTAGTCTTTCATCCAGTCGTAGTTGTTGACCAGTTCGGCGGCGTTGGGCGCGGCCGAGTCGAAGTCGAGGAACTTCTCGAGCTGGTGACGTATGGCCTCCTGGTTGTGGCGCAGGGTCTCCACGTCGAGGAGCTTGCGCTCCTGGCTCTTCATCGAGGGGTCGCCGATCATGCCGGTGGCGCCGCCGATGAGTGCGATGGGCTTGTGGCCGCAGCGCTGGAAGTGCTTGAGAATCATGACGCCCACGAGGTGGCCGATATGGAGTGAGTCGGCGGTGGGGTCGATGCCGAGGTAAGCGGCTGTCATCCCCTCGCGGAGTTTATCTTCGGTGCCCGGCATTAGCTGGTGTATCATGCCGCGCCAGGTAAGTTCTTCTATAAAGTCCATTGTAAGATGGCGGTGATATGCTTGATTATATGCTTATTGTTGTGTTTCTACGCGGTCAGGCCAGGCGCGCCAGGGCTACGCGGATGCGCTCCATTGCCTCGGCGAGCTGCTCGTCAGAGGCGGCGTAGCTGAGGCGGATATAGCCGGGCAGACCGAACGCCGAGCCTGCCACGGTAGCCACATGGGCGTATTCGAGCAGGTACATGGCCAGGTCAGAGTCGGTGGTGACGGTGCCTTCGGCCACGGTGTCGCCCTCGATGCGGTAGCTCTTGCCCAGGAAGGCCTTCACCTCGGGGAAGAGGTAGAACGCGCCCTGCGGCACATTGAACTTCAGGCCGGGAATCTGGCCGGCGAGATCGACCACCAGGTCGCGGCGGCGCTCAAAGGCGCGGCGCATTGTCTCGACAGATTCCTGCGGGCCGTTATAGGCCTCTTCGGCGGCTTTCTGGGCTATCGACGAACAGCCCGAGGTGGTCTGTCCCTGGAGTTTCGACATCGCCTTGGCGATCTCAAGCGGAGCGGCGGCGAAACCGATGCGCCAGCCGGTCATGGCGTAAGCCTTTGAAACGCCGTTGACCAGCACCAGGCGGTCGGCAATCTCGGGGAATTCGGTGAGCGAGGCGCATCCGCCGACGTAATTGATGTGACGGTAGATCTCGTCGGAGATGACCGACACGCGCGGATGACGCACGAGCACGTCGACCAGCCCGCGCAGTTCCTCGCGGCTGTAGACGGCGCCCGAGGGGTTTGACGGCGAGCAGAGCATCACCAGCGAGGTGCGCCCGGTGATGGCGCTTTCGAGCTGTGCGGGGGTGATCTTGAAATCCTGGTCTATGCCGGCCTCGACGGCAACTGTGGTGCCGCCGGCGAGCTTGACCATCTCGACATAGCTGACCCATGCGGGCATGGGAATCACCACCTCGTCACCCTCGTTCACGAGCGAGAGCACGGCATTGCTGAGCGACTGCTTGGCTCCGCCGCTGACCACAATCTGCGCCGGGTCGTAGACCACATTGAGCTCACGGGCCAGGGAGTCGGCTATGGCCTTGCGGAGCGACATATAGCCCGGCACGGGCGAGTAGTGGGTGTAGTTCTCGTCGATGGCACGCTTGGCCGCCTCCTTGATATTGTCGGGGGTAGCGAAATCGGGCTCGCCGACCGAGAGATTTATCACATCCACGCCACTGGCGCGCAACTCGCTGCTCTTCTGCGACATAGCCAATGTAGCAGAGGCTGCAAGCGACTGTATTCTCCGAGAAATCCGTGAGTTGCTCATAATACCTGTAATTTTCAGGCAAAGTTACGCAAAAAAAACAAATTACCAACGCCCCCGGGCCGTGTTAACACCACGCACGGCACCGGGCACGAACGGGGAAAGCGCCGGAGCCTACGCCGGTCAGGTATTCTGGAACCGGGTGGGCGACATGCCGACCAGGTGCTTGAAGTATTTGCCGAACGACGACTGGTTGGTGAAATTGAGCTCGTAGGCGATCTGCTGCACGTTCTTGCCCGAATAGCGCAGCAGGTTCTTGGCTTCCTGAATCACATACTGGTCGATCCACTCGGCGGCCGACTTGCCGGTGGCCTCCTTGATGATCATCGAGAGGTATTTGGGCGAGATGAACATCTTGTCGGCGTAGAAACCGATGGCGCGCTCCTTGCGGTAATGGTTGCGCACGAGCGTGAGGAAGGTGCGTACGTAGGTGGTGCGGCGCGACCGCGGCTGCCCCAGGATATCTTTCTGGGCGGCCTCCTCGCCGAAGGCCATGACCTGGTAGCCGGCAGCGGTGACAAGGGCGCGGGCCGTGAGCCGGGTGTAGCTGTTCTCTTCGTTGGCGGTGATGTGCAGCAGGTCGAAATATTTGATGAGCAGCTGCACGCGCTCGGGACGCAGGCGCAGCACGGTCTTGCGCGTGGTGAAGAGGTTAGAGTTTATGGCGTTGAGGTCGATGTTGACATCGCGGATAAACTTGTTTGACATGAACAGCAGGTAGGCCTCGACCTCCTGCCCCGACACGATGCCCGGCGAGAAATAGGTATCGGGGGTGATGAAGGCTATCGAGCATGGCTTTATATGCACCTCCTCGAGGTTTACGGTGAGCTTGATGTGCCCCTTGACCAGAATGATTATGGTCATGCCGTCGAAACGCCTCACGATGTCGCCCGACAGATGGGGGCTCTTCGATGTTATGTGCGACACGATATAGTCTTCGGCCAGATGGCTGTAATCCTGCGACAGCGACTTGATGGGCTGCATCGAGGCGATATCCATTGAAATCTCCTCGATGCCCACAATCTGCGGCTTTTCTGTTTTCTTCATGATTCGCGCTGTAATTTATCACGGCAAAATTAGCGAAATATTCCAGGATTTTGCCGCAGTTTCGGAACAAAAACGACTTTTCTGCCAATCAACGACCAAAATCTCACACAGAATCAGAGATTCCGTTGCGTTGCGGGGCGGTTTTTTGCCCTGTCGTTTTGGTTTCAAGCGCTTTTGTGCGTATCTTTGCGTGAAAGTAACCTTTGTGCCATGACCCTCGTCAAGCCAGACACACATGACGCGCCCGGTGCCACGGGCGCTCCCGGCACCGGCGCCCATGCGGCCGACGGCGCCGCGCTGCCGCATGCCCCCGAGGCCGGGAATGACCGCAGACACGGCCTGCTGACCAAGGTGCTGAAGATCGTGATACCGTTTGCCGTGAGCGTGGGTCTGTGCTGGATACTTTTCAAAGACATCGACCCGGCGGAGGTGGTCGAGGTGGTGCGCTCGCAATGCGACTTCCGTTTCATAGCGCTGAACCTTGCGCTGGGCGTGGCGGCCATGGTGTTCAGGGCCATGCGCTGGGGCATACAGCTCAGGGCAATAGGCGTGCGCGCGCCGCTGCACATACTATGCTACAGCATCTTCGGCACTTACGCGGTGAACCTGCTGTTTCCGCGCCTGGGCGAGGTGTGGCGGTCGGGCTACATAGCCTACCGCCAGCGCGCCGGTTTCTCGGAGGTGTTCGGGTCGATGGTGGCCGACCGGCTTGCCGACACGCTGACGGTGATGCTGCTCTCGGCGGCCACACTGCTTATAGCATACGGCCCGATTGCCGATTTCGTGCGCACCTATCCCGACGCCTACCGGCGGCTGGCCGATCTGGCCTCGTCACCCTGGCTGTGGGCCGGAATCGTGGCGGCAGTCGGCGCGACATGGATTTTTTTCAAGTATGTGCGCAACCCGCTGACCCGAAAGATACGTCAGTTCATAAAAGGGTTCTGGGGCGGTTTCGCCTCGATAGTGTCGATGAACCACAAGGGGCGCTGGCTGTTACTGACGGCCCTGATATGGGGGTGCTATTACATGCAGCTCTATGTGGCATTTTTCGCCTTCCCTTTCACGCGCGAAATCATCGGCATGCACGGAGCCACGGCGGTGCTGGTGTGCCTGGTGCTGACAAGCATCTCGATGGGGGTACCCTCAAACGGCGGCATCGGCCCATACCAGATTACCATGATATTCGCCCTGCGCATCTTCGCCCCGGCGGCGATGCTGGCCACGGCCGGCGCCCGCGAGACCTTCCAGGTCAACGCAGCGGCTTTCGGCAACCTGCTCATCGGCGTGCAGACCATACTGCTGGTGGCGCTGGGCATCGTGACCGCTATCCTCATCGCCGCCGACAAGCGCAAGACCCGCCGCATGGGCGCGCACGAAACCGACCGGCACGCGGCCTGACAGCCGCGCTGCCCGACCCTACCCGTAGAATAAATTAATCCGCAAAAGCTACATATTATGGACAACAACCAGTATAATCCCGGAGGCTACAACCCGCAGGGACAGCAGCAACAACAGGGACAACAGTATCAGCAGCCACAGCAACAGCAATATCAGCAGGGGCAGCAGCAATATCAGCAGGGGCAGCAGCAGTATCAGCAGGGATACCAGCAGGGGTATCAGCACGGCTATCAGCAGCAGCCCCAGTACACGCAGTACACCCAGCAGATCTATTACGAGCGTCCGCGCTCGAACGGCCTCGGCATGGCCGGATTCATCCTATCGCTCTGCGCGCTCATATTCTGCTGGGTGCCGGTGCTCGACATCATTCTCTGGGTACTCGGCCTGGTATTCTCGCTGATAGGCATCTTCAAGGCTCCGCGCGGTTTTGCCGTGGCCGGCCTGATTATCTCACTGCTCGTTATCATCACGGCCATCATAGGGTTCCTGATTTTCGGCGCGGCCCTGATAGCGATAGGCTGACCCCGCTCAGCGAGGCGAGAACGTAAGCGCGGCCCGGCAAAGCGCCCTGTCACCGTTGACAAGTTCGGCGTAAGTCGGGCCCTGCTGTATGCCGCCGGCCGAGTCGGGCGACTGCGAGAGGCGCACGTCGACCGGCTCGTCATAATACGCCTCGTGCAGATATGCGATCTCGAACCGCGTGAGGCGGTTGCGGTCGTGAAAGTCGAGCGACCACTGATTGAGCAGCAGCTCGATGTAGCGCGACGAGTTCACATGCCGGTTGAAGTCGATGTCGCAGTAGGTAAACCTGTATGGCGCCGAAACATATTCGGCAAGCGGACGCAGGCGCCCCGCCTTCGGCACGGGACACCGGTCGGGCAGTGCCACGGCCTCGATCCAGGCCATGCGCGAGATGTCGCCGGCGCCACGTGTCACCGTATCGAGCACGGCCCACACGGTGCGCGCCCACCCGAGGATGTTACCGTCGGCGTCATAGAAACAGAAGTCGCGCTCAGAGAACAGGCGGTTCACCGTGGCCACCCAGGTCTCGACACGGTATGTCTCGTTCACGCCGGGATAGCGCGTCATCTCCACGGCCACGCGCGACAGCACCCAGGTCTGGTTATAGCCCACCAAGTCGTCGTAGCCGATTCCCAGCTCGTTTGCATGCAGGGTTGCTACCTCTATGATGCGGTTTATGAGCAGCGTCAGGGGCATGCGCTGCTGGGGGTTACACTCGGCCGGAGTAAGGAAATATGTGCGCTCGAAAAGCCGGGGTTTCCCCTGTGCGAGCGCCTCGTGTTCAGGATTCATCATATCGTAAATGAAAACGGCGGTGTGTCAGCGTTTGTTGACACACCGCCGGTTTTATCGGCATACACCCTGAGCGCGGCCATCGGGCACGGCACCGGGGTTCAGCCGTGCGGATTATTCAGCTGCTGCCTCGTCGGCCTTGGGAGCCTCTTCTGCTTTGGGAGCCTCGGCCTCAGCCTTGGGAGCGGCCTTGGCACCGCGGCGTGTGCGGCGGGTCTTCTTGGCCTCTTTCTTATCCTTGAGCATGTTCTCGTTATAGTCAACGAGCTCGATGAAGCATGTCTGGGCGTTGTCGCCGAGACGGTTGCCGGTCTTGAGGATGCGGGTGTAGCCACCGGGACGGTCGGCGATCTTCTGCGAGATCTCGCGGAAAAGCTCGGTGACGGCATATTTGTTCTGGAGATAAGAGAACACCAGACGGCGGTTTGCCATGGTGTCGTTCTTGGCGCGGTTGATCAGCGGCTCGGCATATACACGCAGTGCTTTGGCCTTGGCCAGAGTGGTGAAGATGCGCTTGTGCTGAATCAGCGAGACGGTCATGTTGGCGAGCAGGGCGTCGCGATGGGCCTTCTTGCGCGAGAGGTGGTTGAAGCTTTTATTATGTCTCATCGTTGTGGTTCTTCTTTGTCAAGTTTGTATTTTGAGATATCCATACCGAACGACAGGCCCAGGTTGGCGAGCAGGTCGTCGAGTTCCGTGAGCGACTTCTTGCCGAAGTTACGGAATTTGAGGAGGTCGGTCTTATTGAACACCACGAGTTCGCCGAGAGTCTCGACCTCGGCGCTCTTGAGGCAGTTGAGGGCGCGCACCGACAGGTCCATGTCGACCAGTTTGGTCTTCAGGAGCTGACGCATGTGCAGCACTTCCTCGTCAAATTCCTCGGCGCCGTCGGTGTCTGTGGTCTCGATGGTGATCTTCTCGTCAGAGAAGAGCATCAGGTGGTAGATCAGAATCTTGGCGGCCTCCTTGAGGGCGTCCTGCGGAAGGATCGAGCCGTTGGTGGTGATTTCAATAATGAGCTTCTCGTAGTCGGTCTTCTGGTCAACGCGGAAGTTTTCAACAGCGTACTTCACGTTCTTGATCGGGGTGTAGATCGAGTCGATGGCCAGAGTCTGGATATCGGTGATCTCGAGCTGGTTCTCGTCGGCGGGAACCCAACCGCGACCCTTGTTGATTGTGACTTCGAGATTGAAGCTTGCCTCAGGATCCAAATGACAAATGACTTCATCGGGGTTGAGCACCTCGAAGCCCGAAAGGGCCTTGCCAATATCACCGGCCTTGAACACCTCCTTGCCTGACACGTTGATGACGGCTTTTTCGGTGTCATGGTCCTCGGTGATCTGTTTCAGATCAACCTTCTTGAGGTTGAGGATGATGTTTGTAACATCCTCCTTCACTCCGGGAATGGTATCGAACTCGTGCTTTACGCCGTCGATCTTGATAGCAGAGATTGCATAGCCTTCGAGTGACGAAAGCAGAACGCGACGCAGGGCGTTGCCCACAGTGATACCATAGCCGGGCTCCAAGGGCTTGAACTCGAATTTGCCGTAGAAGCTGTTTGCCTCTAACATCACAACCTTGTCAGGTTTCTGGAAAGCTAAAATAGCCATGGATCTTTTGGATTAAAATTGATTACTTAGAGTAGAGCTCGACGATGAGTTGCTCCTTGATGTTCTCGGGGATGTCCTCGCGGGTGGGGACATGGAGCAGCTTGCCGGCCTTGGCTGACTCATCCCATTCGATCCAGGGATATTTGGCGTGGTTGAAACCTGCCAGGTTGTCGGCGATGACCTCGAGCGATTTCGACTTCTCGCGCACGGCAACGATGTCACCGGGCTGTACCGAGTAAGAGGGGATGTTGACCACTTTGCCGTTTACGGTCACGTGCTTGTGGAGCACGAGCTGACGGGCGGCGGCACGTGTGGGGGCGATGCCCAGACGGTAAACCATGTTGTCGAGACGGCTCTCAAGGAGCTGGAGCAGAATCTCGCCGGTGATGCCCTTCATGGCCGAAGCCTTCTTGAAGAGGTTGCGGAACTGGCGCTCGAGAACGCCGTATGTATATTTGGCCTTCTGTTTCTCACGGAGCTGTGTGCCGTACTCCGAAGTTTTGCGGCGACGGTTCTGACCGTGCTGGCCGGGGGGGAAGTTGCGGCGGCTCAGGATTTTGTCTTCGCCAAAGATGGGTTCCCCGAATTTGCGTGCGATTTTGGTCTTGGGACCTGTGTATCTTGCCATTGTGGGTTTTCTCTTTATGTGCCGCGGCGGTGTGTGCCTGCCGTGTGCCCGTGAGGACTGCGGCGGCGGCCGCGACTGAGTTTTATGTTTAGTGAAGGATTAACTGTGGTCTGACGGAATCGGGGGCTGCGTGACCGCGCCGGCACAGGTGCCGTGCGCCGGATGCCCCGGCCCGATCAGACGCGACGACGTTTCGGAGGACGGCAGCCGTTGTGGGGCAGCGGTGTAACGTCGATGATTTCGGTGACTTCGATGCCCATGCCGTGAACGGTGCGGATGGCTGACTCGCGGCCGTTGCCGGGACCTTTCACGTATGCCTTTACTTTGCGCAGGCCGAGGTCGTAAGCGACCTTGCCGCAATCCTGGGCGGCCATCTGGGCGGCGTAGGGGGTGTTCTTCTTAGAACCGCGGAAACCCATCTTACCGGCCGAAGACCATGAAATCACCTGTCCTTCGCTGTTGGCTAAGCACACGATGATGTTATTGAATGACGAGTGAACGTGAAGCTGGCCGGCGGCATCAACCTTGACGTTTCTCTTTTTAGCTGCGACTGTTTTTTTTGCCATGTCTGTTGTGTTGTGGTTACGTGGCCCCGGATGAAGATTTGCGGAGAGACCGGGGCGCTGGCGTTGGCGTTATTATTTAGTGGCTTTTTTCTTGTTAGCAACGGTTTTCTTGCGGCCCTTGCGGGTGCGGGCGTTGTTCTTGGTCGACTGACCGCGCACGGGCAGACCGTTGCGGTGACGGATGCCGCGGTAGCAGCCGATATCCATCAGTCGCTTGATGTGGAGCTGGGTCTCGGCGCGCAGGTCACCCTCGACCTTGTAGTCGGCCTGGATTACCTCACGTACTTTGGCGGCCTGGTCGTCGGTCCAGTCCTTTACTTTGATGTTTACATCAACGCCTGCCTTTTCCAGGATGGTCTTGGAGGCTGAACGGCCGATGCCGTAGATGTAGGTCAAGGCGATTTCGCCTCGTTTGTTCTGGGGGAGGTCAACTCCCACGATTCTTACTGCCATAAAAATTTGATGGTTTTCTATTAAGTCGCAAAAATAATTGTGAGCCGGGGGTGTCAGTGTGCCCGGCGGCTCGCTCGCTGTGCGGGCCCGGCCGCGTGGCTTCATTAGTTCCGTCGCCGGGGCGGGCGGGAGGGAGTGGCGCCGTCCGGCGAGGCTTAATATCCTGTTAAGCCGCGTGGGGCGCCGCAAGCGGTATTATCCTTGACGCTGTTTGTTTTTGGGATTCTTTTTGTTGATCACATAAAGACGGCCCTTGCGGCGTACGATTTTGTCGTCGGCAGAGCGCTTTTTGATCGATGCGCGTACTTTCATCTCTTTTGTGGATTATTTGGGATATTGTAGTTGTATCGTTATTTGTAACGGAACGATATGCGCCCTTTCGAAAGGTCATAGGGCGACATCTCGACGCGCACACGGTCGCCGGGGAGAATCTTGATGTAATGCATGCGCATTTTCCCGGAGATGTGGGCGGTGATTTCGTGGCCGTTCTCGAGTTCCACGCGGAACATGGCGTTCGAGAGTGCCTCGAGGATCACGCCGTCCTGTTCGATAGCTGACTGTTTTGCCATGCGGTCTGGTTAAGTGGTTTGATGTCTGTTGCGGTTCTGATTCTCAGATAAAGCGGTCGCCAAGGGCCTCGCGTACGGGCTCGAAGGTGGTGAGCACCTCGGTCTCGCCGTCGTGGATGCAAATGGTGTGCTCGTAGTGGGCCGAGGGCTTGCGGTCACGGGTGCGGGTGGTCCAGCCGTCGCGGTCGATGACGATGTTGCGGCTGCCGAGGTTGATCATCGGCTCGATGCAGATGCACATGCCGTTCTTGATCAGCGGGCCGGTGCCGCGGCGCCCGTAGTTGGGCACTTCGGGGTCTTCGTGCATCTTGCGGCCGATGCCGTGTCCGCACATCTCGCGCACCACCGAATAACCGTGGTGCTCGGCATAGGTCTGCACGGCCGAGGCGATGTCGCCGATGCGCTTGCCTTCGCGGCAGGCCTCGATGCCTTTGTAGAGCGACTCCTTGCATACGCGGCAGAGCGCCATCACTTTCTCGTCGACCTCGCCGACGGGGAAGGTGTAGCACATGTCGCCGTTGAAACCGTTGATCTCGGCCACGAGATCGACACCCACGATGTCGCCCTCGCGCAGAGTGTAGTTCGAGGGGAAACCGTGGACCACGACGTCGTTGACCTCGATGCAGCAGGTGCCGGGGAATCCGCCGTAACCCAGACACGCCGGCCGACCGCCATTGTCAAGGATATACTCCCTGGCAATGGTGTCGAGGCGGTGGGTCGTCACACCCGGAGCCACGGCCTTGGCGACTTCGCCGAGCGTACGCGAGGCCAGGTCGGCGGCCACACGCATCAGTTCGAGCTCTTCGGGTGTCTTGAGATAAATCATGCTTAGGATTGATTTTTATCGGGGAATCTTGTCGCGGCGGCCAGATCAGTAAGCCGAACCGGTGGTGCGGCCCTTGATCTTGCCGTCTTTCATCAGACCGTCATAGTGGTGCATCATCAGGTGCGACTCAATCTGCTGGAGCGTGTCGAGAACCACACCCACCATGATCAGCAGCGATGTGCCGCCGAAGAACTGGGCGAAGTTCTGGCTGATGCCGCACAGGCGCGCGAACGCGGGCATGATGGCGACAATGCCGAGGAAGATCGAGCCGGGCAGTGTGATGCGCGACATTATGGAGTCAAGGTACTCGGCGGTTTTCTTGCCGGGTTTTACGCCGGGGATGAAACCGTTGTTGCGTTTCATATCCTCGGCCATCTGCGTGGGACGCACGGTGATGGCGGTGTAGAAGTATGTGAACGCTACGATGAGGATGAAGTAAACGAAGTTGTACCAGAATCCGTTGATGTCGCCGAAGGTGCGGAAGAAACTTGTGGAGTCTTCAGAGGCACCGAAACCGGCCAGCGTGATGGGGATGAACATGATCGCCTGGGCGAAGATGATGGGCATCACGCCTGCGGCGTTCACTTTCAGGGGGATGTACTGGCGTGCGCCGCCATACTGCTTGTTGCCGACGATGCGCTTGGCATACTGCACGGGCACCTTACGTGTGCCCTGAACGAGCAGTACAGCGCCGACGGTAACGGCAAAGAGGAGCACCACCTCCACGATGAACATGATCAGACCGCCCTGGTTGCCGGTCGAGCCGGGCATGCGCGAGGTGAACTCATAGAACAGAGCCACCGGCAGGCGGGCGATGATGCCCACGAGGATTATGAACGAGATACCGTTGCCGATACCGCGGTCGGTGATGCGCTCGCCCAGCCACATGATGAACATCGAGCCTGCGGCGAGAATCACCGTCAGGAACATGACTGTCCAGATTCCCATCTCGACCGAGCCGCCGGCGTTCACAACCTGCGCGCGCAGGTTATAAAGGTATGCCGGGCCCTGCACAAGCAGGATGAGCACGGTAAGATAGCGTGTGTACTGGTTGAGTTTCTGGCGCCCGCTCTCGCCTTCGCGCTGCATCTTCTGGAAAGAAGGGAGCACCATGCCTGCCAGCTGGATAACGATCGAGGCTGTGATGTAGGGCATGATACCCAGGGCGAAGATCGACGCCTGAGAGAAGGCGCCGCCCGAGAACATATCCAGCAGCTGCATCAGACCGCTCTTGTTGGTGAACGAGGTCAGCGCGTCGAGGTCGTTGGGGTTGATACCGGGGAGCACAACGTAACAGCCCAGACGGTAGACCAGCACCAGCAGGACGGTTATCGTCAGACGTTGACGCAGTTCCTGGATGGTCCAGATATTTTTAAGTGTCTGAAAGAACTTCATTAGATTTATTTGACTTTGGAGATGGTGCCACCTGCCTCGGTGATGGCCTTTTCAGCAGATGCTGAGAAAGCGTTGGCCTCGACGGCGAGCTTACGGGTGATTGAGCCGTTGCCGAGGATTTTCACCAGCTGGCGACGAGAGATGTAACCGGCGGCGCGGAGTTCCTCGAGACCGATTTTCTCAAGGTTGCCGGCAGCAGCCAGTGCCTCGAGCACGTCGAGGTTGACGGCTTTGTATTCAACGCGGTTAGGCGAATTGAAACCCCATTTGGGGAGACGGCGCTGCATAGGCATCTGACCGCCTTCGAAACCGATCTTGCGCTTGTAGCCCGAGCGCGATTTAGCACCCTTGTGGCCGCGGGTTGATGTCCCGCCCTTGCCCGAGCCGGGACCGCGACCGATGCGGGTTGAACGGTGAGTAGAGCCGGCGGCGGGCTGTAAATTACTTAAGTCCATAGTGGTAAATGTCAATCTGAGGTTTTGAAAAAGAATTGGGTGGCAGGCTTTTCAAGCCGGATCAGGCGTTTGTGACCTCAACGAGGTGACGCACGCGGTTTACCATGCCCATCACAGAGGGGGTGTCTTCCTTGACCACCGTGTGATTCATTTTCTTGAGACCCAGGGCGTCGAGGGTGCGTTTCTGCACCGCGGGAGCGCCGATGCGGCTCTTTATCTGTGTGATTTTGATCTGTGCCATTTGATTTTCAATTTCTTGGGTTGTTTTTGTGTGCCTGCAGCCGGCGGTGTCCGCGGCGCGCGTGGCGCCCCGGCGTGGCCGCGGCATGCAGGCGGGTCAGCGGTATCAGCCGTTGAAAACCTGGCTTACAGAGATGCCGCGGTTCTGGGCAACCTGAGCGGGCGAGCGCATCTCGCCGAGGGCGGCGATAGTGGCCTTGACCAGGTTGTGGGGGTTCGACGAGCCTTTTGACTTGGCGAGCACGTCGGTGATGCCGACACTCTCAAGCACGGCACGCATAGCACCACCGGCTTTCACACCGGTACCGTGGCTTGCGGGCTTGAGGAGCACTTTCGAGCCGCCGAACTTGGCGAACTGCTCGTGGGGGATTGTGCCTTTGTGCACGGGCACGCGGATGAGGTTCTTCTTTGCCGACTCAACGCCTTTGGCGATAGCGGCCTGCACTTCGTTGGCTTTGCCAAGGCCCCAGCCGACGATGCCGTCCTCGTTACCTACGACGACGATTGCGGCGAAGGTGAAGGTACGGCCGCCCTTTGTTACCTTGGTAACGCGGTTGATGGCTACCAGGCGGTCCTTGAGCTCGATATCTGAGGTCGATTTTACTCGGTTGTTCTTATTTGCCATGATGGTTGTTTAGAATTTGAGACCGCCTTCGCGTGCGGCGTCGGCCAGTGATTTTACGCGTCCGTGGAAGAGGTAACCGTTGCGGTCAAAGACAACTGTCTCGATGCCTTTGGCCAGAGCCTTCTCGGCGATGGCTTTGCCGACTTTGGCGGCGATTTCGGTCTTTGTGCCTTCTTCGATGCCTTTAGACGAGGCAGAGGCCAGAGTGGCGCCCTGGAGATCGTCGACCAGCTGCACGTAGATTTGCTTGTTGGAGCGGAAGACCGTCATGCGGGGGCGCTGGGCGGTGCCTGAAATCTTGCCGCGGATACGGGCTTTGATCTTGTTTCTTCTTTCTGCTTTAGAGATCATAGTTGTCAATCAGTTATTATTTGGCACCTGCCGTTTTACCAGACTTGCGGCGGATGATCTCGCCGACGAACTTGATACCTTTGCCCTTGTAGGGTTCGGGCTTGCGGAGCGAGCGGATCTTGGCGCAGACCTGACCCAGGAGCTGCTTGTCGTCGCTCTCGAGGATGATCAGCGGGTTCTTGTTACGCTCTGACTTGGCCTCGACCTTGACCTCGGCGGGGAGCTTGATGTATATGGCGTGAGAATAGCCGAGCGCGAGCTCGAGCACCTGGCCGGTGGCAGTGGCTCGGTAACCTACGCCGACGAGCTCCATCTCCTTGCGGTAGCCTGTGGAGACGCCTACGACCATGTTGTGCACCAGGGCGCGGTAGAGACCGTGCTGCGAACGGTGCTCGCGGTCGTCGGTAGGACGCAGGATGTGGATGTGGCCATCCTCGATCTTGATTTCAAATTCAGGGTTCACAGCCTGGCTGAGTTCGCCTTTGGGACCTTTTACGGTCACAAGGTTGTCTTTACCCACGGTAACGGTTACGCCTGCGGGGATTTCGATGGGGGCTTTTCCTATACGTGACATATTCGTGTTTCCTCCTTTCGATTAATAAACGTAACACAGCACTTCGCCACCCACTTTGAGTTCGGCTGCTTTCTTGTTGGTCATCACGCCTTTCGATGTTGAAAGGATGGCGATACCCAGGCCGTTGAGCACACGGGGCATCGACTTGTAGCCGCAATACTGGCGCAGGCCGGGGCGCGATGCGCGCTGGAGGCCCTTGATGGCGTTCACGCGGTCAACGGGATCGTATTTGAGGGCAACCTTGATGGTGCCTGCGGGGGTCTCACCCTCGACGAACTTGTAGTTGAGGATGTAGCCCTGCTCGAAGAGGATCTTGGTGATCTCTTTTTTCAAGTTTGAGGCGGGAATCTCCACAACGCGGTGGCCGGCCTTGATGGCGTTCCTCAATCTCGTCAGGTAATCTGCTATTGGATCGGTCATTGTTTTGTTTTGTAAAAAACGTTTTTGTTTTGATTTACTTGCCTTTTCGGCAGCCTGTGATGCCGTGCCCCGGGTGAAGGGGGCGGGGCGGTTTCCGGCCGGGGGGTCCCGCAGAAATGGGCTTACCCGGAGGACCGCCTGCGTCTGCCCTGCCCTTGTGTGCGGGCTCGGCGCCGTCAGGCGTCAGGCGAGGTTTACCAGCTTGCTTTTTTCACGCCGGGGATGAGGCCCTGCGATGCCATTTCGCGGAACTGGATACGCGAGATGCCAAACTGGCGCAGGTAGCCTTTGGGACGGCCGGTGATCGAGCAGCGGTTGTGAAGACGCACGCGTGACGCGTTCTTGGGCAGGAGCTGGAGAGCCTCGTAGTCGCCGGCGGCTTTGAGAGCGGCTTTCTTGGCGGCATACTTCTTCACCAGGTTCTGGCGCTTCACCTCGCGGGCTTTCATTGATTCTTTTGCCATGTGTGAAGTTTGATAATAATAAATTGAGTTAACTGTCTGTGTTGATGATGGGTGGCGTGTGTCGCGGCGCCGTGTGCGGTGGATTGCGGTGTGGACTGTGGGGTTCCTTGCCGGCGGCGGGAGCGACCCGTGCCGTCTCAGCGACATCTTTTCACTGAAAAACCTCCCGGCTTCGCGATGCTTGCCTCAGATGACCCGCGGCCGGTGTGCCGGCGGGCAGACAAGTAGCGCGATGCCGCAAGGGCTCAGCGAAAACCAGATTTGGAGCCGGGAGCCATCGAAAACGCCTCGGCATGAGGCAGTTTCGCCGCTATCCCTCCCCTTTGGGAGGCCCCGGAACATGCATGGCTCCGGGCCTTTTCCACAATCCGAGTGCAAAGTTCGTAAAAATCTGCGGAATAACAATGATGTTGGCTTTCTTTTTTCAAAAAAAGTTTTGTGAGTCAGCGGTTCAGCGCCGCCCGGCGCCACGGACGCGTCAGGTAAACCATCCGCGGCGTCGCGGTGTTCTAACATCAGAGAGCTTACCCGACATCACTCCATTCCGCAATCCACCACTGTCATGAAACGTTTCATACTGGCCCTGGCGGCCGCACTGGCCATAACAGTTCCGTCGCGGGCACTAAGCCCCGACGAGGCCGCGCGCCGCGCCACATATCTCACCACCATGATGATAGCCGACCTGGCTCTGCCCGAACAGTACCGCCAGGAGGTGTATATGGCCAATCTCGACTACATCATGGGGCTCAACAGCTACGGCGACCTTTATGCGCAAGGATGGAAGGCGCGCAACCGCCGCCTGCGCAACATCATGCGCCAGCAGCAGTGGAACCGTTATGTGGCCACGCGCTATTACCGTCCCGTAGGCTGGGGCGGCAGCGGCATCGTGTTCTACTTCGGGGCGCCGGCACCCCCACTCCCTCCACGTCATCACCCGGACTTTGACGATGACGACTACGAGGATTATCTCGAGGACATGGAGGACCACTACAAACACCTGCGCAAACAGCAGAAAAAGGCCCGCAAGCGCTACGAGAAAGCCGTCAAGCACCACCAGAAGAGTCACGGCCACAAGAAACACCGCCATCACGACGATGACGACGACTGACCCGACATGAATATCTGCATATATGACACCGCCTATACACCCCGCAATGAAATGACGGAGGGTATAGGCGGGGATGGGTATGGTTTATCCGGATGTTGGTGAAGGCATGATGTCAGCGGTTGTACCAGTCGTGGCCGAACTCCACGCCCTCGGGAAGGGTGATGTGGGTAAGTTTCGGACACGGGTCGAAACAGTGGTCGCCGACTTTCTTCAGTCCGTCGGGTACGAACACCGATTCGAGCGACAGGCATCCGCTGAACGCGGCATTGCCGAGCACGCGGGTGGTCTCGGGCAGCGTGACGTATTCAAGCGAGCGGCAGCCGTCGAAGGCGAAATCGCCCACACGCACAAGATAACGCGGCAAGTCAACGTACCTGAGGTTCACGCATCCCTTGAAGGCGCTGGCGGGGATAACCTTCATGTGGTCAGGCAGCGTGATGTCGGCAAGCTGTGTGTTCCCGGTAAACATGCCTGACCTGAAACCGGTCACCGGGAATGTCTCGCCCTGATATGTCACCTCGTCGGGTATGCTGATCGAACCTGAGAAAGCATCCACATACTGCTCGGGGGTCACCCCCTTTGCTCCAAGAAAGATTGCCTCGCCTTTCCGGTAGTCGATATGACAGTATGAGCCGTCGTCAGTCTCAACATCGACCGGCTCGCGCTTGTCGCGGGCAATCTCCTTCCAGCCCGAGGGGAAGTTTTTCACCTGTTTCCAGTTCACGATGCGGTTCAGAGAAGCCGGTGTTCCCGGCAGGTTTCGGGAGGTATCTATCCTCACTGCCTGATTGCCGAAGTCTATGCTCTCGATTCCGTCAAGTTTCGAGATTGCAGTGACATCAACTTCCGGTGCACCGAGGAATGTGAGGCCGCTGACTTTGCGGTATTCGAAAGCACTGTCACCGATGCGCGTCACCGATCCGGGGATGCGCAGAGTTCCCCAGTCGCCGCCGAGCTCGCGGTACGGGCTGAAACGAAATGCGTATGAGCCTATCTCCTCAAGACGCGACGGCAGGATAAGATCCTTTATGGGAAGGTGCTGGAAGGCCCAGGCGTCTATAATCCGGAGGCTGAGAGGAAGATACAGGTCGACGGGTGTGGTGCGTTCCTTGGCGCGCCCCGCGTCATCGTAATCAAAGAAATTCGAGAAGGCATACTTTCCGATGCGTGTGATTCCCTCGCCAATCTCGATTACATTTATTGATTTCCACACTTTGGGATCGCGCCAGTCCCTGGACTTGTCACAGCGAGTGTCGGGAATCATGCCCTGTCCGTAGACGCGCAGAGTGTCGTTCGATACGTCCCACGAGATTGTGTCGGTGAGTTTCTTCGGTTTCGCGCCCACCGGCACTGCCAGGAGGGCAACCGCACAGAAAGCCACGCATTTAGTTGCAAAAGTTCTGAGGTTGATCATGATATGCAAGGTTGATTGGAAGTCTTCTGATTCTTATCTGGTTTCAGAAACAAAAAGCGGTGTGTCGCCTCGGTATAAATCGGGGAAACACACCGCAAATTCATTCAGGCCATTATGAGCCTGTGGATATTGGCGTTCTTCCAGCAGAACGGCCGGGTTTCAAGTGGCAATCCGCGGGCGGATTATTTCTTGAAGGGGAGGCCGAAGTGCTTGAGCAGAGCGAAACCCTCTTCATCGGTGTTGGCCGATGTGACGAAGGTGATGTTCATGCCCATGAGTTTCGAGATAGAGTCGATGTTGATCTCGGGGAAGATGATCTGCTCGGTGATGCCGAGGGTATAGTTGCCGCGGCCGTCGAGTTTCGACTCGATGCCTTTGAAGTCGCGGATACGGGGCAGAGCCACGCGCACGAGTCTTTCGAGGAACTCGTACATTTTCTCGCGACGCAGTGTGACGCGCACACCGATAGGCATTTTCTTACGCACCTTGAAGTTCGAGATATCTTTCTTCGAGAGGGTCTGCACGGCTTTCTGGCCTGTGATGGCGGTAAGCTCGTTGATAGCGGTCTCGATGATCTTCTTGTCCTGGGTGGCTTCGCCGAGGCCCTGGTTGATGACGATCTTCTCAAGGCGGGGCACCTGCATGGGAGTGGTATAGCTGAACTCCTTAGTCAGGGCGGGGACGATGGTCTCCTCGTATTTCTTTTTAAGGGTAGTCTGGCTCATTATTTAATCTCCTCTCCTGATTTTTTAGCGATGCGCACTTTCTGACCTTTGTCGTTGAGGGCAATGCTCACGCGGGTGGGTTTACCGGTTTTGGGGTCAACCAGGTTGATGTTTGACATGTGGATGGGGGCTTCCATCTCGATGATGCCGCCCTGGGGGTGTTTGGCCGAAGGCTTGGTGCTTTTCTTAACGATGTTGACACCTTCCACGATGGCGCGGTTCTTTTTGGCGTCGACACTGAGCACTCGACCTTGCTTGCCACGGTCCTCGCCGGCGATGACGGCTACGGTGTCACCCTTTTTGATATGAAGTTTCATAAAGTGGGTTCTTGGTTTGGTTGAGTGATTTTAGAGTACTTCGGGAGCGAGCGACACGATCTTCATGTTTGTGGCGCGGAGTTCGCGGGCCACGGGGCCGAAGATACGTGTGCCGCGGAGCTCGCCGGCGTTGTTGAGC
>CALJBF010000222.1 GCA_938027385.1 uncultured Porphyromonadaceae bacterium
ATCGTAAATCGAGCCTATGGTCTCGACCGGAAGGTTTCAATCGCTAACTTTTTTTGTCATGTTCAAATCTAAAAAAATAAATATTGCATCCGCGATTTTAACCATCGCTGCTTTAGTAATAGGACATGTGGCGTTAGTTTGGAATATCATATTGGAGACTCACCATTGGAATCATCAGTTATTTAGAGAAAACCATTATACAGATGGCATAATTGGCGGTCTGAGCATAACTCTTATTTCTCTCGTAGTATTTTGGTTTTGTTCATTTTTCCTTAAGAGAAATCTGAAAAACAGGGTTTGTAAAATACTTTCGTATTTTACTTATGCCTTATATAATATCGCAGCTATTGCCATCATTATTATTGCTGTAAGCACATCATTAGACTTCGGCAGAGATTATAAAGATTATTCATTAGACTGCCAATTAGCTTCCAAGGACACCGCAAAAGTTCATGAAGCTGTCGACAGCATTATCGCCCGGTCACATAATTATGACTTGTATGGTATGCCAGAGGTAAATGAATACCTGATGAAAGCAGCTCGCAAAGGCTATGCTCCGGCGCAAAATTATGTCGGGGTATTTTTCCATGAAAAAGCAAAAGAAGAAAACGACCGATACTTCGGCCATGGCAAATGGAATTTGACTGAAACGTCCTTCTGTCAAGAGAACTTAACGCGTGCAACATACTGGTGGTTAAAAGCCGCCAACCAAAATCATGGTCGCGCACAGGAAAATTTAGGTAGGTTGAAAATGCAGTCAATCCTATCAAATCAACCGTATAGTTTTGGAGAAGCAAGATTTTGGCTTACTGAGGCCACTAAGAATGGTGTTGTATCGGCATATTACTATTTAGGGCTCTTATGTCGAGACAGTTCTCTAATCGTCGCGGCTAATTATTGGAGATTTGGAGCTGAAAAAGGGAACGAAGATTGTAGTAGAATGTTAGAGAATCCTTATTTTATTGATGTATCAGTATCTCACCCCAACTAACAGTAATGGAAATCCGGCACGCCGTCGGGCTATCGTGAACGGCGCCTGATGTATCCGCCGTTCGGATTGGCTCAGACAAGCCTCACCCTGCTTCGCGGTCAATCGCTAACTCTTACAGCGAGCTTCGGCACCAACTTTAGGTTGGATCCGAGGCTCGCTTGCTGTTTGGTAATCGCTGCGAGGCGATAATCGCAAAATTGGATGTTTACCGTGCTTTATGCCCCTTTGAGGGAGGGATTTTTACCAACTCTTACCCTGTACCACTCGCTCCGTCGGCTCGTTATCGGCTTGCCGCTTTGCTCCGCAAAGACTTGGAGCGATTTCTTTTTCTGAATTTCTTTTTCTGAACTTCTACGGCTAGGGACTTCACGGTTTAGATGTTCCGCTATTGCCGTCGAGTGATTACTGATAAGTGGTGTATTAGTGCTTGCAGTTGGCGTTCACTGCCAAATATGCCCTGCAGGTTACAAGTGCCAGGATTTTGCCGGAACGTTTCGCGAGGAACTTTACTTGTAAACACACACGGAGGCACATTGTATTTACATCGCGAAGTTAGCGTCTTTATCTACGCTCGTCAAGGGCAAGACACGTTCAACCACGTTCAACCATCTGGTATCGCACGCAAAAATACCGAGCGCGCGATACAATAATTGAATATTGCGGTCGTTTATAGTGTAGTAAAATACGCTCTAAGCGATTGTAATCACTATGTCTGAACCGATCACACTGGTTTTTGCCACAAACAACAGCCACAAGCTGCGTGAGGCGCGACAGATTCTCGGCGACAGAGTCAACATCCTGTCGCTTAGCGACATCGGCTGCAACGACGACATCCCCGAGACGGCCGACACTTTCGAGGGGAACGCCCTGCAGAAAGCCCGGTGGGTCAGCGAACGTTACGGTCACGACTGCTTTGCAGATGACACGGGTCTTGAGGTCGACGCCCTGGGCGGTGCGCCGGGAGTGCTGTCGGCCCGCTATGCCGAGGCCAACGGCTACGGCACGTCGCACGACTCGTCGGCCAACGTGAGGCTGCTGCTCGAGAACCTGAAGGATGCCGCCACGCCCGAAGAACGCCGCGCGCGGTTCCGCACGGCGGTGGCGCTGATACGCGGGGGGCAGGAACAGCTTGTCGACGGCGTTGTCGAGGGGCACATCACCCGCGAAGGCCACGGCACCGACGGGTTCGGCTACGACCCGGTGTTCATGCCCGACGGTTTCGACCGCACTTTCGCCGAGATGACTCCTGACGAGAAGAATGCCATAAGCCACCGCGGCCGGGCGGTGAGGAATCTGCTCGCCGTACTGTGACAGCAGCCGCACGCCCCCACGGGCGCCACAAAAACGAATTTATCAAGAACAATCATAAATCTTACCGTCTTAGCCGGACAAGAAAAAACATATTGCAAAATGCTTAAACGACTCTACATACTTCTGCTGGCCCTCATGCCGCTGTGCGCCGTGGCCCAGCAAGCCGTAGGTTCATGGACGATACACTCGCCCTATTCGACTGTCGACAAACTGCTTGAGACGCAGGACCGTGTGTACTACACATCGTCGGGCTCGCTGTTCTATTTCGAGAAAGACACCGAGATAAGCGGCTGTCTGAACTCGACGAACGGCCTGAACGGGGCTACCATCGCCGACATCTTCTACAATCCGTACGCCAACTATCTGCTGGTGGTGTACACGACCGGCAACATGGACAAGATCTATGACTCGGGCAAGATCATCAACCTGCCCGACATCTCATCGGCAATCCTCACCGAGACACCTTCGGTGAAGACTGTGGCGTTCGGCAAAGACAACTTCTATGTTCTCACCAACTTCGGCCTGCTGAACTACGACGACAATAAAAACGAAGTGGTCTCGACCCTCTACACCACCGATATCCAGTCGGTGATGTGTCTCGGCGACCTGGTTGTAGTGAACCTAAACCAGCAGCTGCGCCATGCTCCGCAGGGGAAACGCCTGACCAACGTCAGCGATTTCCAGCTGTTCGGCACATACGAGAACACCATGTCGAAACCGGTTATGGTGGGCACGCCGAGCGGTATCGGCTATTTCGCCGACGGTACCGACAATAATTTCCAGATCTGGAAATTCACCTACAACCCCGAGACATTCGCGCCTAAGTTCGAGCGCATCATGGACGGCGCAGGCAACGCCATCAGCAAGTTCTACCAGATGACGGCCAACCACAATGGTTCGGTATCGGCCTCGCACGCCGACTGGGTGTACTATTTCGACGCCGATGGCGCCGTGACCCGCATCCAGCTCCCCGCGGCCTTGAAGAACAGCAAGGTCTCCATCATCGAGACCGCCGCCTCGACCTGGGCCGCTGTCACCGCCGGCCTCGGCCAGTATGACATCACCAACCCCTCGGCCCCCGTCACCCTCCGCGAACCCGCCCCCGGCTCCGACTTGACTGTAGATGACACTCACCGTATAGATATCACATTTGACAACCGACTGTTATTGTCGACATGGAACCGCGGCGCCCTCTCGCCTACGGCATTGAAACGTCCAAATCCAGACCGAATGCATTGCGACATTATAACCAATGGCCAATTTATCTCAATTGCACCTTTGGGCACCAATGGCATGCCATCCATTAACAACCAAATGAGGACAGTCGCCTCCCCACAAGATCCCGATACTTATTTCACAGTAGCCTGGACTAATGGACTCTATCGATTCAAAGGAAACACTATCTCGGGCCGTTGGACTTCCGGTAAGAACGATTCAAATGTCTTCTATAATTATGCGATGGTAGACGTGTTCTTTGATAATATGAAGAATCTTTGGGCAATCGGTTATAATTATGACATGGGATATGAAACACATCCCAATGCTTATTGCCTGCCCAGCAATAAGGTCCTTAATGAAACAATCACCAAAGACGACTGGATTCCTGTCAATAACACCATACGACTCACACAGTCTACCAGGTCTCTGGCTTGCAAGAAAAAAAGCAATTTAATCATTCTGTACCGCGCAAATTACGGTGATGATTTTGCCATTATAGACAATAAGAATAATGCAGATCCAACCGATGACGAATCTGTCACCATATCTACCCTGATAGACCAGGACGGTTTCACTTATTCCGACGTCTGGCTCGGACAAATGGCTGAGGATAACGACGGGCGTATCTGGCTCGGCACCAATCTCGGCATCCTGGAGTTGACAACCAACGACTTCAACACCATCAAGGCCAACGCGCCGACCCTTAAGGTGAACCGCCTGAAAGTGCCCCGCAACGACGGCACCAATCTCGCCGACTACCTGGCCAACGGCGACATGGTATCTGGCATCGCTGTAGATGCCAGCAACAACAAATGGCTTGCGACCCAGAATTCAGGACTCATATATGTTTCTGAGCGCGGTGACCAGATTCTCGAACAGTTTACCACCGACAACTCCATATTGCCGAGTAATACGGTCAATGCCGTGCAGGTCGATCCGAATTCCAACTCAGTGTATATGGGTGTTACTCCCTATCTCATCGAATATAGCGCTACGGCGGCTCCGGCGGCAGCTGACTACTCTGACGTATATGCCTACCCCAACCCCGTGCGCCCCGACTACACGGGATGGATCACCGTCACCGGCCTGATGGACAACTCGCTGGTTAAAATCGCCGATGCCGCAGGCAACGTATTCAGCACCGGCACCTCAAACGGCGGCATGTATGTCTGGGACGGCTGTAACGCAGCCGGCGACCGCGTTCCCTCAGGCGTCTACTACGTTTTCGCCTCGCAGAGCGGCGAGAGTTCTTCGTCGGGTGCCGTGACAAAAATCCTGGTGGTCAACTGACAGCATCGTTTCAAACACGCTGTAGATCATGTTGAATCTAAAATATCAGAACACCCGCGACCGCGCCATCGGACTTGGCGGCATGGCCGTAGCCATGGTCGTGTGGGATAATGAGGAATATTTTGCCGGACTCGACCTTGACGCCGAGGCCGACAACGGACTCGCCCTGTCGCCCGATTTCTTTGCCGTCCACAACTCCAACCTCTCGGCAAAAGCCGTCTGGAACGACCGCGTGGCCAAATTCCAGATAGGCCTCGGACTGCTTGTAGCCAATGTGCTGAGCCGTGCCCTGGTAAACTCCCGCGAAGAAATCACGCCACAGCTGCGTCAGACACTGGTAAAGCGTCTGCAAGACGAAGGGCGCTATGCCTGTGACCTCACCGATAACGAAGTAGAGGCCCTGTTCTCCAAAGCCTACAGCTATTTCCACTCGGTATTCGGACATCATGTCGTGGAATCACTTGTCACCACTATAGCCGACGCGCTTGAGACAGACCGCCGCCTCGACCGCGACCGCGTCCTTGAGATTCTCGCGCCCTTATACCGGCAGTGAACGACACCGCATCGCTCATTCAGCCACATAAATAAAAACGAAGTGCCGCCCACTTGACCGGCACTTCGTTTTTATTTCATGCAATCCCATCTGATGCCATCCCGATACCCTCTCCACACAATAATTAGCCCCGAATCGAGTTATTTAAGAGTGAAACCATCATCCGTGGTTCCGATAATTTTGTCACCAGAAGCAATGACCAAGTTACTGAAAACCCTGTCACCGTTTGTCGCCGCGACTCTCTTTGTCTGTATCGCCACACAGAGCGCCCTGGCAGACGGCAACGAAATAAAGAACGAATTCAATCCCATCGAGACCGGTGTAACATCGCTCGGCATCGCCCCCGATGCGCGCGGTGCGTCAATGGGTGACATCGGTGCCGCCACCGAGCCCGATGCCAACTCGCAGTTCTGGAACCCGTCAAAATACGCGTTCGCATACTCCAACGCCGCAGTCTCGCTCAACTACACTCCGTGGCTGCGCAAACTGGTCAACGACATCTTCCTTGCCAATCTCTCGGGTTACTGGAAAATCGGTTCGGGCGACAACCAGGCTATCTCGGCCTCGCTGCGTTACTTCTCGCTCGGCGAGGTAAGCGCACAGGACCTTGCCGACAACACCACCAGCCTCTCCCCCTACGAGATGTCGATTGACGTCGGCTATTCGCGCAAACTCTCAGAGAAATTCTCGATGGGTGTAGTATTCCGCTACATCTATTCCGACATGGGTTTCTCATCGTCATACGCCGGCGACCAGTCTACCGGAGCCTCCGCCGTATCGGCTGACCTGGCCGGTTACTTCACCACCTACCCCATCATCGGCCAGAACGAGTGCCAGTGGTCGTGGGGCTGGAACATATCAAACATCGGTACCAAAGTCTCATACGACAACGGCAACCGGCCGGCCTTCCTCCCTACCAACCTGAAACTCGGCACATCATTCACCTTCCCCCTGGCCGACTACCACACACTGGCAGTCAACCTCG
>CALJBF010000223.1 GCA_938027385.1 uncultured Porphyromonadaceae bacterium
AGCTTGCTGTCCACGTACTCCAGGTCGACAAGCACAGGCTCGTCGAGATAATGTGTCATGGCCACGGCGCCAAGGTCGTCGTCATTGTTATGGATGGCAAGGTCGAGAATCACGTCGGCAAGTGCGTTGTTGGCTGCCACATACTCTTTGTAGCAGTTTATGTCAGCGCATGTCTGCTGAAGATCGGTGGAACCGTCGGGGTGATATTCGGTGCCTTCGGGCAGACGCTCGCCAATGGGCTGGAGCTCGTTGAAAAGGTTCACAAGCAGATCGCCCACAGCGTCAGGATCGTTATTTGAAATGAGATAGCGTGCCTCGGTTGTGAGGATATGCTTTGCGGCGGTGCCGTACTGCGTGGCGGCGGCCTCGATGCGCGCGCGGCCGTCGTTGTTCCATTTCATGGAGCCGTAATATTCTGAACGCACGTCGTCATACCGGCTGTGCAGGCGATCGAGGATATCGTGCGCGGCATCGAAATCGCCATCCTTGCAGGCGGCGCGGTAGTCGTCGCCGTAGCCGCCGCAGGCGGTGAGCATCAGCGTGGCCACAATGGCCAGCATGGTGTTGAAAAGTTTCATAAAGGGGTTGTGGGTTAGGTAAGGGATGTAACTTATGTGACTTATGTGACTTATGTGACTTATGTTACGTATGTAGCTTATGTGGGAGGGGCCGCCGGGGATTAATCGTCGTCGTCGTCGTCGTCATCGTCGCCGGCGCCGCGGATGGCGTCTATGCCGCCGATGATGCGGTCGCCGATCTTGCTCCAGAAACCTTTGCGTTTCTCGTAGCGGGCATCCTCCATGTCGCGCTGCATGGCTGCCGCCGATGCCTTTGCCTCAGCCTGGGCCACGACTTTGTCGGCCTCGATCTGCGCGAGATCCTTCTGCTGGGCGTAGGCCATCTGCACCTTGCGGAACTCGCGTGCGGCGGCAGTGTCGGCCCGCGCGGCAGCTTCAAGCTGTGCCGTGCGGGCGTCGCACCGTGCCTGGTACTGCGAGAAAAGAGCCTCGGCGGCGGCATATTCGGGTGCCCCGGTGGGAATCAGCGCGAAATATGCCGCGGCGGCGGGGTCGAACGTGTCGTTGGCGGCGGCCACTGCGGCGCGCATGGCGGCATAATTGTCGGCGGCAGTCTTGCGGCTCCACCCCTCGAACAGCGCGGGGCGCACTTCGTCGGCGTAGGCGAATGCGGCACTGCTCTGCTGCGGTACGGCATCGACATACGCCAGAGCCAGGGCGTAGTTGCCGCGCGAGCGGGCCGATTCAACCTGGCTTTTCAGGGTGGGCAGATTCTCGTCATACCACGCCACGATGCGGTCAGACGCCTCTGAAAGCATCTTCTGAAACGCGGGGGTAGACTTTATCTGTTTCAGGGCGTTGCGACGGGCATCCTGCGGCGAACGGCCGGCGCCGGTGACGCGCTGGGTCATGGAGGCGAAGATGGTTCCGGTGGCCACATTACCCACCGAATACACCAGCTCATACTCTACCACGGTCTTCTGCGGGGCCGTGCCGGTGGTCTCTTCAGCACCGGGTATGATGCTGGTGCCCAGCACGAACCCGGGCGACGTACCCAGGCCGCTTATGCCGTTAGCGGCGCAGATGTTCACAAGCCGTGCGGCGATGCCGTCGGCCTCGGCGCGCGAAAATCCGTCAGGCAACTCGGGGGCGAGCACACTGACCTTGACGCCACGCATGGCCAGCATATCCTCAAGCTTGCCCGAGGCGTTCTGACGTGTTTTTGCTATGGCGGCACGGCGCCCGGCGTCATCCATCTCACTGCTGTCGGCCGCCGGCTTGAATTTAGTACCCCCGTTACCGCATGAGGTTACTCCGGCCAGCAACGCGGCCGCGGCTAAAGTAATCACGATTTTCTTCATATCACACCTGAATCAGATTCCTTTGAGTGTAAGCACTACCTCGCCGAGCCCCTGGGCGCGGTTCTGCACATTCACGCCAAGATCCTTGCGCATGGCGCGGGCCAGGTCGCGTGTCCAGTCATAGACACCATACTGGGTGCCGTCGTCGTTGAGCAGCCGAATGCGCACGCCGGTGAACACCAGTGCGTCGTCGGTGTTCGACTGCAGTTTGTGGGCACCTTTGACCGTGTGTTTCTTGATGTAGTCTACGATATAGTCAGAGTAAGTCTCCCCCTGGGCCGTCACGTCGGCAAGGCTGATGTTGCTGTCGGCATCGACATTTATGCGCACTGTCACCTCGCGGCCGCGTGTAAGCAGGTCAGAGAAATACTCCTGAATGTCGTCCATGAACCCGGGCAGAAGTTTCACCAGCTCCTTTTTCACGATTTCGGCCTTGCTTTCTCCGCCGACAGGGGGCGTAGTCACTGTCGCCACTACCTTATTGGTATAGGCGTCGATGGCGTTGAGGGTAAAAGACGCCTTGGTTTCCTTGCCGTTTGTGTGGCGGAGCACATTGCCCGCACTCTGCGTGCCGTAGTCAAGCTCAAGGATAATGTCGGGCGACGCGGTTTCCATAAGCACCGTCTTCGAGTCTTTGGCAAGATTGCCGGCCACATCGGTTGCGGCATTGGTGTCGAGCTGTTTCAGAGTCTGCTCAAGGTCGTTGAGCGGATAATTCCGGTTCTGGAACTCGCCCTGTATAATCGAGAATATGGTGCGGGCGTCGGGGTCGGCGAGCAGATACTTCTGATAGTCACGGTCAACCCGGCCGTAATTTCCTGCCGAAAGGGCGCGGAACCGTTTCAGGGTCTGGTCGCCGGGGATGATCATGATTTCAGGCTTGGCCTGCACGATGGCGTTTACGTCAGATGACTCGTATGACTCCATGTCGCCCGAGGCTCCGTCGGCCAGACCTTTCCCCTTTCCGCACGCGGCCAGCAGGATGGCGCCGCAACACGCGGCACCAAGTATGACACTGTATTTCATACCGTAGTGTAGGTATTAATTCTATTTTATCGGTTAAAGCATTTATAAGCAGCAGATAGACAGCTCATAGCCAGCTCATGGCCAACTGATGGGTCACGTCGCCTCCGAAAAGGGAGAAATCTGCATGACAAAGGTAGGGATTAGTTCACTCATTTACCCCCCCCATTGTTAAATTTCCTTAACAAAAGAGTTTCAGCTTGTTAAAACTGATGTTCTTGGGCATAACGGCAAACAAAGCGGGGGGCCGGGGCGTAAGAGTTATGTCGGCGCGGAACTCGGCCGGCACACATTCTCACATAATGTATAATCCGTATCATATTACGCAGTCATGAAAAACTTTTCACTGACACTGCGGGCACTCCTGGACTCACTGTTTCTGGTGCCGGTGCTCGCCACAGCCCTCACCCGCCCCGACGGGTTCAACGACCGTTACAACCTTGAAGAGATGGTGGTGCTGAGCCGCCACAGCATCCGCGCGCCGCTGTCGGGCAACGGCAGTGCCC
>CALJBF010000224.1 GCA_938027385.1 uncultured Porphyromonadaceae bacterium
GACTATCGCCAAGTTTGTTATGGAAGTAAGCCAGCCCCAGGCATAAGCGGGGCCAATTATCCGATTATTCACTGAAGCTCCTATGCAAATTAGAGAGCGGAAAGTCGCCACGTGGGTGTTCTTCTTATTTGTGAGTTTCCTCATATCAACGCGCAATTGCAATAATTGTGCGCTCATAAAAGGGGCAGAGCCCCGAAAGACTCTGCCTCAAATTCAAGAAGCGTTCAAATAAACAAAATGATATCCATGAGCAATATGACTATCATGTACTACAGCATAATAAATACTGTTTTCCGGGATACCAGTTTCTTCTGATGCCTCTTTTACTGTTTTATAAATGATATCTGTTTCAAGACATTTAACTGGGCGGCCATAAATTTGAGTTCGCTGATTAAAAACACGCGAATCGACAATTCCATATTCTTTGTATTCATCCAGCTTTGCAAAATGATGGCCATGTGTAGAATAATTCTTGTGTCGAACAACTTGAGTAATACAATTTGCCTTAATCCCATAATGAGCTGCACAGTTTTCGATAGAATCAAAAATTTGTTTTGTGTCCAAATCAATTACTGGACACGGTGGACACTTTTGTTTCCCTGTGAATTTTCCGTGTTTAGCGGCAGACATTTTCTTGCGGGATTCAAGAGATGGAACCCTCCCATAATTAGGACTGTTTTCCCCTGATAATCCACAACCAAGACTTCCACCTGGACTAATATTTAGAAGTAGTTTTGGAAATTTTTCCTTAAATTCAGATATAAGAGAAATCTCCATGTTTACAGCTTCTTCCTTTGATAGTCCGTTGGCAATAACAATATGATCATAAGAGTCCTAACCATGTTTAAGAATTGAATTATAAAAATGGCTATATTTCAATCCTTTATAACCACGGCCATTTAACCATCGTTTGTTAGGATTATCTCCGTATTTAGTTATGCCAATATATGTTGCGCCGTTGATTTTGCTTACATGTTTATAAACACAATATGTATTCTCAATGCCGTTCAATTTAATACCACCTTATAAAATAAAAATGGTATGGCCGTATTCCAGGCCACGCCTTAATTCAACGATGACTTAGCCCTCATTCGGGAAAATTAACGAGAACATGTCGCCATTCTCGTCAGCCAGAACGTCGAAGGTCATGGTCAGAGAAACGGGATCACCGGTGTTCTGCCAGGACAGCTCGAAGCCGGCCTGAGGAGCAGCCTTGTACCAGATAGGATGTGCCTCGATGATGTCGTCGTTCTCGGTCTTGTAGGGAATAGAACCCTCGACACGATAAGCCTTGGGGAAGTGACGGCTATCCAGGTGCACAACCTGAGCCTTAGCAGCCTTCTTGTAGTAGTACACGACGTACTCGACACCATTCTCGACAGTGACGGTAACTTCCTTCTCGGATACAGTGGCCTCCAGCTCGGTGCCCAGATCATCGTCGGCCTTGAAGACCTGCACGTAATCACCAGCAGCAGCCTCACTCAGAGTCAGCTTGGCAGTATCTGCGGCGGTAACCTTCTCACGCTTCAGGAAGTTAGCCTCAGTGCCCAGATCGTTACCAGACAGCATCTGGAAGACCTTGACGGGGTAAACCTGTGCCTCGATGGTCAGAGTGCCGGTACGAGAGCCGTCAAACTGCACGCGGTTAGGTGCGCCCTGGCCGCCGGTTGCGAACACGCGGTCACCCTCAAAAGAGGTAGAAGTGACGTTAGCCCAGTCAACATTCAGGAACAGCTTCTTGGTGGAGTAGTCGACCAGCATCAGATCGGCGACCTCGCGGTTGGCGAAATTTGCATTCTTGTTAGCCATAATTGTTATCCTCCTATAGTTTCGTTTTCTTTGTCAATTCGCTCTATCCATTTCGAGGGGTCATATTTACCGCCCCAAACGGAGTAATTCATTTCAGCGATATTTAGTTGTTTTGCGCGTAATAGTTGGGAGAACGTATCTCGTATCTGTCCAACTGTCAGCTCAAAGATGTTTGAATAATTCAAACTTGGATGAAAAGTGCATAAGAGAGAAATCATGTTCGGCAGCTCGAAATTCGGGTCTGCCTTTTTTGTT
>CALJBF010000225.1 GCA_938027385.1 uncultured Porphyromonadaceae bacterium
AGTCGGGTATTGAGCGCCCCCGGTCGGGTTATCGGCCGAGCTCGGCCGATAACAGGAACAGAGATTGCTTTTTGTGGTGAAAGAGATGAGCCAAGGGAGAGAAAGGGGGAAAGAAGAGGGAGAAGGGGGGAGAGGCGAGGGGCAACTTACTCGGCGAAGAGGAGGTCTATGCGGTCTTGTTCGACGCCGAGTTCGGCGGCGCGGGCGGCGTCGGCTTTGGCGGCCTCCTTGTCAAAGCGCAGTATGTTCAGGTATGCGCGGCAGTAGTAGAGCTCGCCGTTGTCGGGGTTGAGGGCCATGCCGTCGGCAATGTCCTCGGCGGCCTCGGGGAGTTTTTCAAGGGCGAGATAGCACATGGCCCGCGCGGCGTAGGCCGATGCAGTCGGGTGCGCCTTCACCAGAGTGGTGTAGTAGGGGATGGCCTCGGCGGGGCGGTCGGTATTCGAGTAGAGCACTGCCAGGGCCGATGCGGTGTTGATGGTGTCGCCGGTTACGCGCTCGTATTTCACCAGGTCGGCCTCGGCACCGGCCACGTCGCCGGTGAGGGTGCGGGTGTAGCCTCGGTTGAACAGGGCGGTGGGGTTTACCGAGTCTATCTCGAGCACCTTGTCGTAGTCGGCGATAGCCTCGGGATACTTGCGCAGGGCGCGCAGCACGGTGGCGCGGTTGTTGAGGATTGTGGTTGACTTCGGGCCGATGAAGTGGGCGTCGCTGAGTGTCACGAGCGCTTTCCCGTTGTCGCCGGCATAATGCTGCATCATGCCGATGTTCGACAGCAGCAGCAGGTTGTTGGGGTTGTCGGGCATCACGTCCATGGCGTTGCGGTAGGCGTCTTCGGCGCGCTGCCAGTCTTTGGCCGCCACGGCGGCGTCGGCATCCTCTATAAACTGCAGGTACTCTTTCAGCGACTCCCGGTCGCCGAGTTTCTCGGTGTTGTTGCTTTTGCCCAAAGGTATGGCTGTCCCCCCTTCAGGCGTGGGGCGGAATGTCTGGGCCGTCATGGCTGTCAGTGCGGCAAGCAGAATGGCGGCCAGTGCTATCGTCTTTTTCATCTGTGATGACAATCGGTTCGGGGGTGTGTTGCGGGTGTTATTCGGGGTCGTCGAGGCCGTATTCCCAGTCGTAGTCGATTTCGGGATCGAAACCGTCGTCCTCGATAATCTCCTCCTCGTCAGGTTCGTATCCGGCCACTTTCTCAGGCTCGAAGATAAACTCATCCTCTTCGCGCACGCGGTGCAGGTCATCGAGGGCGCGGTGGGTGATAGGTTCGGCCTCGATGCGGTTGGCGTCGTCGGTAATGGCACGCCACAGGGCGTCTTTAAGCTCGGTGAGCCCCTGGCCTGTCACGGCCGAGATAAATACATGAGGTATGTCGGCCGGCAGGGAAGGCTCTATTTCGGCCATCAGCTCGTCGTCGAGCATGTCGCTTTTCGAGATTGCCAGCACACGCTCCTTGTCGACAAGCTGGGGGTTGAACCGTTTCAGCTCGTCGAGGAGAACGTTGTATTGCGCGGTGATGTCGTCGGCGTCGGCCGGTACCATGAAAAGCAGTACGGCGTTGCGCTCTATGTGGCGCAGGAAACGCAGACCCAGGCCACGCCCCTCGCTGGCACCCTCGATGATGCCGGGGATGTCGGCCATGACGAACGAGCGGTTGCCGCGGTATTCGACGATGCCGAGCTGCGGCTCCATAGTGGTGAAGGGGTAGTCGGCGATTTTGGGCCGCGCCGCCGACACTGCCGACAGCAGGGTCGACTTTCCGGCGTTGGGGAAACCCACCAGGCCGACATCGGCCAGCAGTTTCAGCTCAAGTACCACGGTCTTCTCCACGGCAGGTTCGCCGGGCTGTGCATAGCGCGGCGTACGGTTTGTGGGCGACTTGAAATGCCAGTTGCCCAGGCCGCCGCGCCCTCCGCGCAGCAGTTTCACCTCCTGTCCGGCCTCGGTGACCTCGGCCAGATACTTGCCGGTTTCGGCATCGTAGACCACGGTACCGCAGGGAACCTCGATAATCTGATCCTCGCCGTCTTTGCCGAACGAGCGGCAGGCCGAGCCTGCCTGGCCGTTGCCGGCGAAGACATGCCGGCGGTACTTGAGCGGCAGCAGGGTCCACATGTTCGGGTTGCCGCGCAGTATCACATGGCCGCCGCGGCCGCCGTCGCCCCCGTCGGGGCCACCTTTAGGCACATATTTGGCGCGGTGGAAGTGCATGGAACCCGCACCGCCCTTGCCCGAGCGGCACATTATCTTTACATAGTCTATGAAGTTCGAGTCAGCCATAGTTTTCAGTTGTCAGTGTTTTCACCGGCGTGCGGGGCCGGCTGCCGGTTGAACCGCATCAGCTCCTCGGCGTGCCGGAAGTCAGACGGGGTGCCGATGTCGATCCAGGTTCCCCCTATGGGGTGGTATATCGCTTTGCGTCCCGAGGCGATGGCCCGCTCCACCAGGTCGGGGGCGTCGACGGGCGCACCGGGTTCGAGAGTGTCGAGCAGGTCGTTCGAGAATATGTAGATGCCGGCGTTGGCGAAATACGAGTATGTCGGTTTCTCGTCAAGTCTCTGTATGGTGTTGCCGGGGCCAGTGGCCATGATGGCGTAGGGCACCGAAACGGTGTAGGGAATCGCCGCCACCGTCACGTCGGCATGCTCGTCGGTGTGCCGCAGGTACATCTCTTCGAGCGACAGGTCGGTGAGCAGGTCTGAGTTCATCACCAGCGTGGCGCCTCCGGGTGTATGTGGAACCAGCGACGCGGCGCCGAGGGTGCCGAGCGGTCTGTCCTCCTCAATAATCTTAACGTTTATGCCGCAGCAGGGTTCGGCGAAATGCCGTTTAATCTGTTCGGCCAGGTAACGCACCGTCACCGTGACGTCGGTGACGCCGGCGCGCGCCAGGTTGGCTATGTTGTATTCTATGATGGGGCGGCCTCCGATTTTCAGCAGCGGTTTCGGCACGGTCAGCGTCATCGGGCGCAGACGCTCTCCCTTGCCACCGGCCATGAGTATGGCCTGCAGCGGCAGGCGTGTCTGCAGGCGTGTGAAGTCGATCAACGACAGCAGGCGCCCGTCGGCATCGGTCTCGGGGAGCAGTTTCAGCCCTCGTTCACGTGCCGCGGCAATCTCCCGCGGCCCGTGGCCGGGGCGCAGTGCCGTGAAACGGCTGTTCATTATGGCGGTCACGGGGCTGTCGGTACCTTTTCCGGCAATCAGGCCGCGGCGTATGTCGCCGTCTGTCACGGTGCCGGTCACGCGCCCCTCGCTGTCGGTGACGACAAGGGTCATCACGCCTCCCGACAGACCGTTGAGCCGTTCAAGCGCCTCGCGTATCGTGGCTCGGGTGCCTATTATGTGTCTGTCGGTCATTGGTCTGCTTTTGTATGGTTGATTATGGCCTCGGCAATCTCCCAGTCGAGCGGGGTGTCGAGGTCGACCGAACGCTCGCGCGGCATCACCGAGGGGCGGCGCCGCGGGAAAGCCCCGAGAGCCATGCGCCGTATCGAGTCTGGATTTATCACATATACCGCGCCGTTGTATTCCCATGCAGGCGGGGCGTCCTGGCGGCGGGTGAGCAGCCCGTCACCCTTGCTCACATGGAGAAGCCCGGCCTCGTCGGTCTCGAAACAGTTGTAGTAGGGGTTCGAGGCAGCCTCGGTCACCGTTACCGCCATGTCGGTCTCGCCGGGGATGTAGGCGTCGAAGCACGCCGTGATGTCTTCGGCGCGGCGGAAGGGTGAGGTAGGCTGTAACAGCACCACCGTATCATATTTCATGCCGCGGGTGTCGGCCCAGTCCATGACATCAAGAATCACTTCGCGCGAGCCCACCGTGTCGCCTCCCAGGGCCGCGGGGCGGCGGTAGGGGACGTCTATGCCGCATGCGGCGGCCACGGCGGCAATCTCGTCGTCGTCGGTCGACACGATCACGCGCCCTGGGTCAGCCCCGGCGGCGATGGCGGCCTCTATGGTGTAATGTATCAGCGGCTTGCCGCCGAGCGGGCGGATGTTTTTGCGCGGAATCCCTTTCGAGCCTCCGCGTGCCGGAATGATGAACAGCGGGTTATGTTTCAGTGCCATTATTGCGGGGTGGTGTGGTCGGGTTGATGGAAATGCTTTATGGCCGGGCGCGGCAGCGGCGTGTCGAGCAGACAGGACGCCATTATGCCGGGGGTGTCGGGCTTGTAGTACGGGTTGTCGGCCGGAGCCGAGGGGCAGTCGCCTGACAGCGCGCGGGCAATCGCCGCGGCAATCGAGTCGGCGTCGGCCTCGCAGTGTATGACGCTCGGCCCTGCCGTGCGCCCCTGCTGCCGGATGCCGATGTCGACTGTGGGGATTCCGGCCGCGGGTACCTCTACCAGTCCGCTCGATGAGTTGCCGACGACGGCACTCGCCTGGCGCAGAGCCGAGAGGTAACGCACACGCCCCAGCGACGGAACCACCGTGACGCGCCCGGGGTTGCGGCGCGCATATTCTTCGGTCATGCCGATGATTACGCGACCGTCGGGGTCGTTGTTGGGGTGGGTGAAGAGAACTTTCGAGGCCGGGAACCTGTCAAGGGCGTCGAGCAGTGCCCGGCAGCGCGAGGCGGCATCTACGGTGTCGCGTGTGGCGGGGTGCAGTGTCACCAGCAGAGTACCGGGGGTGAACTCCATCCCCACAGATGTCTCAAGGGCCGCTTTGTCCATCAGCCGCTCGTTGAGCATGTTGTAGACCCCGAGTGCGCCGGTGTCGGTGACACGCCAAGGCTCTTCGCCCATCTGTACCACGCGGCGGCGGTATTCTTCTGTGGCGGTGAAATGCAGGTACGAGAGTTTCGTCAGGGCATGGCGCACATTGTCGTCGATGGCCCCTTCGGTAATCTCGCCCCCCGCGATATGCGCTATGGGGATACCCATCACCGTTGCGGCCGTTGCCACCGGGAGCATCTCGAACCTGTCGCCGAGAATCACCACTATGTCGGGCCTGATCTGGGCGAATGCATCGGCGATGCCGCTGAGGAAGTCGCCGCATGCCATGGCCGTCGCCGCCGGGGTATCGTCGGCCGGCGTCAGTGGCACACGCGCGGCCACCCGGAAACCGTCGGCCTCGATCTCGTTGACAGTCATGCCGTAACGCGGGTCGAGGTGCATGTTGCCCGCCACGACCGACAGCTCACAGCGGCTGTCGGCCTGCAGACGCCGGGCCAGCGGGCACAGAAGCCCCCAGTCGGCGCGTGTGGTTGTCACTATGCATATACGTCGTTTTTCCATGCGGCACAGGCTCTCTTTCCCGCAAAGTTACAAAAAATCCGCCGGAAAATGCCAACAGCGCTGTGATGACGTGATTATATAAGAATTCCGGCCACAGGCCATGCATATTGAAACGGCATGGACTGTGGCCGGAATGAATTATGTCGTGGTTTATGTCAGAGTTTTGATACACGGCCGGTGAACAACACGATGCCCGACGAGCACTCGCGTATCACGAAGGCAAACGGTCTGTCGAACACGAACTCCTCGGTTTCCACCGGGCCGGGCGACGTGACATCCATACCGATATTGGTGACGGCTGCGGCTTCGGTTCCCTCTTCATCAACCTTGATCAGGGTGCGTTGCAGGGCGCTCCCGATGCAGAGAGCCTTGTCTGATATTCCGCTGAAATCGGCATGCCGCGAAAGAGCGGCATGTATGCCGAGAGCCTCAAGCGTACCCATAAGGTCATGGCCGCTCTCGATCTCGAATTTCGGCAGTGAGATTTTCGCATTGCAGCTCCAGCTTGTGGTCAGGTTCTCGGCGAACGAGTTGCCGTTGAGTCCGGTCATGTAGCTTTCCAGGGCGTCGGCGTTTTCAGCGTCAGGCAAAATGAGCACCATCTCGAACGAGTGTGACTTACCGTAGGGGAGATGCAGCCAGGTGGCGCCGGCATCGTCGTGAGCCACCGTGCAGGCCATGTTTGTGACATGCATCATATCAACGGGGCGCGTACTCCCGTCGGCACTGTGGAAAGTCTCGCGGTTCGTGAGCTTTTTGTTGAAAGGTTCGGCCCATGAACCTTTGAAATACAGGGCGTTAATGAGTGCCATGGATGTGCCCTCTTTCGGCGGCTCGTTCAGCAGGGTCGGGATAAGGCCGTTGGTTTTGTCTGACGCCCAGCGGTTGATGGCATCCTTTGCGGCTGACGAGCAGAGGTCGGTGTTGAACATCTCGGCATTATAGACTGTGGCGTTCGCCTCAAGGAACGACGGCTTTACGTTGAGGGTCTTGTCGAACCAGATTGAGTTGGCGATTGAGAGTTTCGTGGCGCGGTCAACCCCCGGGAGCTCTGTGAGGAAACGGCTGTTGAGCCGGTTTACAGCCTCGATATCGGCATTGCCGAAACCAAGTGCATTCAATATCTCGGCGCGTGTATCCCCCTCGGCGCCGGTTGCCACCATCGACAGGGCCATCGAGAGGCTCAGCGGCGACACCATGAAGTTCCTGTTCTCCTCTTTGTCGGCGGTGGCATTGTACATGTCGAGGCTGAACGAGTTTGTCGTCGTGGCGATAGCCACTTCATCGGGAGTCATGTCTATGACTTTAGTTTCCTCGCCCTTGGGCCCCGGCTCATTCGAACTGCACGCGGTGGAAAGCAATTCAACC
>CALJBF010000226.1 GCA_938027385.1 uncultured Porphyromonadaceae bacterium
CTCCGAACCCAAGGCGGCCACTCCCCACGACCGTCGCGCCATCGAGAAGGGGTGGCTCGTGAGCCACCGCGAGACCTCGGCGGCGCCGGCACAAAAGACTGCCCCCGCACGCAAGTCGCGCAAGTCGAAGAAACGCCGCGGGCGTGGCGGCGGTGTCGCCAAGGCCGGACAGCAGATTGCCCGTCAGCTGGCGTCGAAGGTGGTTACCGTGTTCGACCCCGGTAACGACGAGGCCGTGGGGCATGTGGTCGATGTTTGCCGCGACATAATAAAGAATTATGATGTTGACGGCCTGGTGTTCGACGACTATTTCTACCCCGAGGGGATGCCTCTGCCGAAGTCTGACAACCCCGAGCGTGAGGCCGACACACGCCGCCACAACGTGAACGCCGCCATCGCCGCCGTGCATGGCATGATTCAGCGCGAGAAACCCTGGGTGCGTTTCGGCGTGGCTCCGGCCGGGGTAGGTGGCGGTAACGGAAAGGCCACGGCACGATACGGACTCGAGGCTCCCCCGGTGGGGAAAGACTGGATGTACGACAAGATCTACTGCGACCCGCTGGCGTGGCTTGCCGAGGGCACTGTGGATTATGTGTCGCCGCAGATCTACTGGACCACCGACAACGCCACCAACCCCTACGAGCCTATCGCGCAGTGGTGGGATTATGTGGCACGTTATTTCGGGCGTCACTGTTTCCCGAGCCACAGCCTTACCAACCGGGCCTCGACACCGGCACAGTGGGCCGAGCAGGGACGTCAGATCGATGCCGACCGCGAGTCGGAGGTGCCTGGCACTGTGCTTTACTCGGTGTCGTCGGTCAACGGGCGCAAGGCATCCGGCATAGCCGGTTACCTGCACGGCCATCAGTACCGTCTGCCGGCCCTTACACCCCCTATGCCGTGGAAAAAGACGCACGACCCAGGCAAGATCACGGGGCTGAAACTGCGCCGCGACGATGACGGCGCGCGCCTCACATGGGCCTCGCAGCCGAATATGCGCTACGTTGTGTATGTGGTGCCCGACGATGTTTCGGCGCTCGACGCCCTGGCGCCCGACGGCAACAACTTCGCCCCCGAGTATATCGCCGGGGTGACATATACGCCCGAGTTCCGCCTCTCCGCCCCACAGGCACGCGGCCACTGGTACGCCGTGGCTCCGTTCGACCGCTGTTCAAACGAATACCCGGTAACAATTCTGAACCGATAAGACTCATATAAACTACATCATAGTAAAAAAGACCATTTATTCACACAACTTTAACCTGTTTTTATAATGCATTGCAAATCAATTTGTTATGTCCTATGGGGGGGGTAATTGCTGCCACTCTCTCCGGCGCGCCTGAGGCACAGGCGTTTGTAGGCGGCGCACATTGGGACGCCGAGGCCGCCGCGCAGGGTGTCAACCCCACCGGAACACTGCCCGTAATCCACATCGACACTGAAGAGGGGCGTGTCATCGACCAGAAGGAGGTGTATGTTCCCGGAAAATACTGGTTCGACGCCGACGGGTTCGCCGGTTACAAGTCGGCCGGTTCGGAGGCCGAGCCGCTCGACATCGAAATCCGCGGCCGCGGCAACTCTACCTGGACCAACTTCGACAAGAAACCCTACAAGATAAAGCTCGGCAAGAAGGCCGCGCTGCTCGATACCGAAAAGAACAAGCACTACGCTCTGCTGCACTTCATCGGGGGCTATCCCACATACTTCAGCCATCCGCTCGGCATGGAACTGGGGCACTACCTGGTCAAGGGGTGGACGCCGCGCATGCGACCCGTCGAGCTTGTGCTGAACGGCCAGTATCTCGGCCTCTATTTCCTTGCAGAGACCGTGAGGATTGACGAGGGACGTGTCGACATCGCCGAACAGGAACCTGAGAACGAGGATCCGGAAACCATCGACGGCGGCTATCTGGTCGAAATCGACAACTATGACGACGTGAACCAGATTACGTTTGACGAGAACGGCATCCGCGTCCGCGTCACCGCCAAAACCCCCGAACCGATCAACGACATGCACACCGCTTTCCTTTCCGATCAGTTTGCGGCCATAACCGCCGCGCTGTACAGCGAAGACCGGCTGTCGCGCGACTGGGAGGAGCTGGTCGACATCGACTCGTATGCCCGCCACTATGTGGTGCAGGAGATCATTCACAACTGGGATGCCTACAACGGTAGCTGTTATCTGCACAAGGATTTCGGGAGCAAATGGACTTTCGGCCCCCTGTGGGATGTGGGTGATTCGTTCAACCAGTTCAAGGGTGATTTCGTCTACAACGAGACCCCCTACGCCAAGACATGGATCAGACAGACCGTGCAGTTCCCCCGGTTCATCAAAAAAGTGCAGGAGATATGGGCTGAGTTCAAGGCCATAGACCCGCAGGTGTGGACAGACTTCATGGAGTCGTGGAACTCACAGATTGCTGAGGCCGAGCAGCGGAACCAGATTGTCTGGGATTATTACCGCGGCAGCACGACCGCCGACAAGATGGCCTCGGCGACCAGGGCGCTGAATGCCAAGGTGGCATGGCTCGACACGCAGTGGGGCCAGGGTCCGCTGACCTGCAACGTGACGGCTCTCCCGGCCGAAGGGGGCCTGATTATGCTCGGCGGCCATGACTACGGTGATGTGGACCTGTTCAGGGGCGACGACCTCACCGTGACGTTCGTGTCTGCAGATAATCTTCCGGTAAAGGCGGTCTATGTGAACGGTGCCGATGTCACCGCCGATGTCGCAGACAATACGCTGACGCTTTCAGCCGTTGACACCGACACTACCGTGGAGGCTCAGTTTGCCGGGTCATCAATCGGTACTGTCGACGCCGACGGCGCCACCGGGTGGCACCTCGATGGCCGCACTGTCAAAGCCTCACAGCCGGTAACAGTTTATGCCCCCTCGGGCATACTCGTGGGGCATAGCACCGAAGTGACGCTCCCCGGCCCGGGCATCTGGCTCCTCGCCACCCCTGCCGGCGACACAGCCCGCATCCTCGCCCGCTGATTCCGCATCCTTGGCCCGCTGACCCGCGGCGCCGTATCGGCGCCACGGTGTTCCTGAGCCTCCCATACAGCGTCAGACCCGTCCGACAAGTCCGACTTGTCCGACGGGTCTGACGTTTTCAAGTGTCTGACGTTTCCCGGGGGTGATTCTGGTGGTGAGGGGTCACTTGATCACGGCCAGGCCACCCTGTGCGGTCTCTTTGTAGAGCGAGGGGATGTCGTGGCCGGTCTGTTTCATCACCTCCACGATGCGGTCGAAGTCAACCGAGTGGCGCCCGTCAGAGAACGCGGCGTAGAGGTTGGCGTCGAGGGCGCGGGCGGCAGCGTAGGCGTTGCGCTCTATGCAGGGTATCTGCACCAGTCCGCAGACGGGGTCGCAGGTCAGGCCCAGGTGATGCTCAAGGCCCATTTCGGCCGAATATTCAATCTGTGCCGGGGTGCCCCCGAAAAGCTGCGAGGCCGCGGCGGCGGCCATGGCGCAGGCCACGCCCACCTCGCCCTGGCAGCCGACTTCGGCGCCCGAGACCGAGGCGTTGTGTTTTACGACATTGCCGAACAGGCCTGCCGTGGCCAGGGCGCGCAGTATGCGTCGCTCAGAGAACCCTTTCGAGGTGTAGAGATGGTAGAGCACAGCCGGCACTATGCCGCATGAGCCGCAGGTGGGGGCGGTGACAATCTCGCCGCCCGAGGCGTTCTCCTCGCTCACGGCCAGGGCGTAGGCGTAGACCAGACCGCGCGATTTCAGCGACTGGCTGTAGCCTGCCGCATGCACATAATAGCTCACGGCCTTGCGGCGCACTCCCAGTCCGCCGGGGAGCACCCCTTCGGCCTCGATGCCGCGCTCTACGGCGGCTTTCATCACGCGCCACACGTCGGCCAGGTAGTCCCATATCTCCGGGCCTTCGTTCTCTTCGACAAACTCCCAGTAGGTCTTGCCGGTCTGCTCGCACCACGCCTGGATATCCTTGATCTTGTTCATCGGATAGATTGACTTTGCCGGGGTGCGCGGCTGACCGTCGAGCACGATGTCGCCCCCGCCCACCGAATAATAGGTCTGCGAGAAGGGTTCGCGGCCGTCGGCGAACGTGGCGGTGAAAGTCATGGCGTTTGTGTGGAACGGCAGCACCGTCTCGGGGCGCCACACAATCTCGGTGGGGAACAGCGGCGTGAGCGCGTCGAGTATCGCCTTGTCGGTGAGGTGCCCCTTGCCGGTGGCGGCCAGCGACCCGAAGAGCGTGACGGTGCATGCCGTGGCTCCCTCGGCATTGGCGGCAAAGGCGAGTGCGGCCTTCAGGGGCCCCATTGTGTGCGACGACGACGGTCCGTGGCCGATTTTGTATAGTTGTCTTATGGATTCCATGGCGTGGTTGAAGTTGCTGTTGTCTGTTACTATAACAACGCGCCCCCGCCGCTGATATTGTCTGCCCGAAATTCCCGAATATTATCAGACAGGCTTTGCAGCAGTGTGGAAAAATGGGACACGTTATTTCCGTGTTAACAAATATTAACAAAATCGGGGGGGGTAGCTACTTGATTTTGTGTAATTTTGCGAGCTTTTATACTCCTGCGGATACGATACCAATCATTTTCCCCGTCCGCATCGTTCCTGCTTACACAAACACTATAATAAACCTCTTTCATTTAATCTCTTATATGATTAAAATTCTTCACAAAACCTCTCTTTGGCTCTGTCTGCTGATGGCGGCCATCTGGACGTGCGTCCCCACGGCCGGAGCCTACACCATCGACGAAATCATCGCCAACAGCGAATGGATGACCGCCACTTACCGGTACACCAACTGGGAAGGTGGCTACTCTCCGTGCCTAAGCGAGACTGTACAGCTTGAGAAACTGAATGACCGGCAGATTGTGTTCCATGGCATCTCAGGCAGTCTCGACTTCATTTTCGATCTCGTGGACGCAAAAGGCAACCTGGCAACTGACGGCGTAAGCCTCCAGATTCCGGGAAACCGCACCTGTGCCAACGGTACAACTGCCGACGGTATCGGCGGCTGGATGCTTTCGCCCACAAAACTGCGTAACCTCACATTTGATGTCCTGCATGCTAAACCCTGGAAACTGGATATTCTGAAAAACAGTGACGGCAAACTCTGTTTTCGGGATAACTACCTTAATGAGGATGATGAGGGTATGTTGATTAACTTCAACGGCATGCCATGCCCGGACTATTGGGCTGTACTGATAGACTGGGCTGATTTCGAGCCGTTCGAAGGTACCGGTATAGCTATAGATGAGTATTCACACTGGGCGGATAATGATGGTGTCGCTGTCTGCACTCAGACTATTACCCGTAAGTATCCGGTGAATGTCAAGCTCGATTTCACTAAAAATACATTCTCGATAGCCAATTTCTCGAACCTCGGATATGCCTGGAACAACAAGGATGGCGTATTCATTCATCCGGAAGATGGATTCGAGACATTCGGAAAGCCGTACGATATAACCGGTACAATCATTCCTGAAGAGAACAGACTGGTTTTTTGATGCAGACCAGTGTGCGCGGTTCCAGCTCATGTGTTATATTGACTGGTGGTATGAGTCTTACGATTGGTTCTCGTTTAAACTTGCCAAGTTTACATTTGACCCGGAGATATTGCCTGGCAATGTCACGGGGCACTACTATGAAGCGGAAGAGGGCAAGCCCCAGCATAATCTAAAGACAGTTGACCATCACTGGGTGACTAATCATGGCCGCAGAAGGACGTTTGACAATCTGTCAATCGAAATAGAGCCTTATACATACGGAATCTGGGATCTCGCGACCAAATTCCCGTATCAGCCCAACTTTATAGATTCGTACAACAATACGGTTATCACTAATGGCGACTGCACCCTCGATGTCGACCTTATTCTCGAGCAGGTCGGTTGGGATTCGGATGGCCAAAACGGTTACGTCAAGGCCACCATCGACACCAAAGCAAATGACACGTATGTCGACCATTACGACATCATGGTAATCGGCGGCTACCATGACTATATCGACGAGGATGGTTTCCAGATTGATAACGAGGAGTATGGCTTAGGTTACCAGAACGCTAAGGTGCTTGTCGACGGCGAGACCGACAACCGTTTCGGTACTGTCACGAAACCTGCCGTAACGCGTGCCGCTAACAATACCGTTGGCTCGCATGACTATTCGATTGACCACTGGGTGATGAAAGATTTCATCGCCGACCAGTTGAACGACAAAGGCGAGTACACCTTCTTCATCCGTGCAAACTACAAACCGGAGACCGAGCTGGCCCCCACGTTCCACGCGCTGAAACATGCATCGGGTGCGCCTACACCCACCGGTATCGCCGACATGATCGCAGATGACAATGCCCCCGCCGTGTATTACAACCTCAACGGCATCGAGGTTGCAGAAGATGACCTTACCCCCGGCATCTACATCTGCCGCCGGGGCGCCACCGCCACAAAAGTCGTGATTCGGTAAACCCGCCACACCCCAAAACAGCCACCGGAGCGAAACCGATCATGGTTCGCCCCGGTGGTTTGTTTTTGCAATCAACGTCATTTCATTGTAGGGTCGCTACATGTAGCGACCGATTACCTGTTGGAATTCAATGGGTTGTCTGTGCGGGGGC